>JAFARV010000969.1 GCA_019245255.1 Acidobacteriaceae bacterium
AGACGACGCTCTGACGAACGCTGGCAAATGCTCGGGTACATAGGTTTGGGGCAGGCCACAGTCCAGTAGCATCTCGACCCGGCAGCGCCCCAATCGCTCGAGAAGATCCGAGGTCTCCCGGTTACACGCAAAAATCGCATCGCATTCTTTCACAGCGTTCTTTAGGCTTCGAGAGAATTTTAATGCTCTTACACGGGCGGTTCTCATCCTCTCCGCCCATTGCTGGCGGCCAAAGAGATGAAGGTATCGCGCATCAGTGGTTTGAGCTCCGCCGATAGGCCCCCAAACCGAGCGGACCGGTAGGCGCCACAGGGCAGGAGCAGCACTAACGGTAGCAAGACTAACGTGATGAACTACATCGATATCTTCTTGTCGGCAAACCTCTAGTGCTTTCTTATAGGCTTCGGAAAGCCATAAGAGGTAATGGATTCGAATCCATCGCTCGCCCCGTGCCGGCCTCCATGGATCGAAGCAGCGATTCACTGTCACCCAGACGAAGCGTAGATGGCCGTTGGGGTGCTCTTGAAGGTAGCTTTCTACAGAGCCCCTGCGCTCCGGATGCGCAATAACCCAAACTCGATGGATGCGAGACAGAGATTGCGCCCAGTTCCAGGTATTGCCAGGCTCAGAACCCAAACCAGGGCCGCACGCATGCCCGATGAGCAACACTTTCATACCTTGAATTCCTTAAATGGCCCTGTTCTCAGGAGGCGTCCTAGGTCCGACTCTCGGCAAGGTCACTGAACCTTTTGTGGGAGATTCGCTCTTTTCCCGGGGCGAGAGCAATCGGACTATTCTGCAAGGCAGGCCACCGTCTGATTCGTGGGCAGCACACTTGGATATGTGCGTCCTCGCCAAAGGGATGCACGATCAACCATTTCACGCTTGACCAAAAGCGGGCCAATGCACATCCCTAGCAAAATGTAGGGCGGAATGGATCGTTGTGGTGACTCAAAGAAGTTACCGAACAGCGACGTTCCGATCAGAAATATCAAACAGGTAAACCCAAAAATCTCACCGGTCTCTTTGTACACCCTCCATAGCAGGCGAAGTAGTTGCAGTTGCAAAAATGCAAACATCAACACACCGGTCATTCCCGAATAAGCCAGGGTGAAGTAAAACACACTATGGGGTGAACGAATATCTGTGTTCCTTAGAGAACTTCGCAAGTCCTTGATTGGATACCCATAGCCTAGTCCGAAAATGGTTGTATTCGGCTTCTCAAACACGGCTTCTCGAATCGCTTTCCACCAGATCTGTCGCCACTGGACTGTGCCAGCATACATTTTGGCGTTACTACTGTATTCTTCGGCTAATTCGTGATTTATCGGCGAGAGCGCCCGACCTACTGTGTCGCGAGCCGAAATTTCCCCTCCCCGTCCAGGCAACGGAGGAAGTCGAAGATCTGTCAGGAACCCTAAGAGCAACAAAGCAATCAAGACGCCCACGGCGCACGCCATTCGTGCTAAACGTTTTGTAGATATAGCCCAGATCAGAAGGGCCATGCCCAAGCCGACCCAATCCCCGCGTATTTCCGCAGCGATTGTGTCAAAACTACAGACCAGAAGGGGAAACCAGGAACGGATCAGATTCTTCTCGAAGCAGAAAATGCCGAGCACGAGTAAAGCACCTGAGCCTGGTACCAGTAGATCGCCCTCTGCCCATGGAAGTCTAATATGCCGGAAGAAGAGAAAATACACTGGCGTCATGATCGCTTGCGACCAAAACAAGAGTCTGACGTACTGGCGGGCAAGGACTGGCCATTCTTTCCCCGCGTACACGCCGAAAAATATGAACCAGGGGCAAAAATTAAATGCAAGTACTTCGATTGCTGTAAGCAGCGGCGAGCCAGTCACTAAACCGTAAACAAATCCTGCCATCCCATACATAGTGGATAACACCAGGGCCCATGTGAAGCCAGATAACGGTCCTGGCATCGTCAACCCACGGTAAACCCGGTGGACGAGCACTCGGGGTTGTAGGGCGACAAGTAATCCCGCCAAAGCGAAAGCGATGTATACGAACGGCTTTCCAATGATTATAAAACCACATAGTAGAAATATCACGAACTTTGTTCCTAAGGTCGTCTTTCGGACGACCGATGTCTTAGGGTGTAACCGCATCTTCGTGATCTTCTGATAACGCTGAGTACGCGGAGCGCAAAAGCTTATGTACTTAGAGCAACGTCCGGCGTCGAAGACGGCTCAAGATTGAACTCAAATTCGAGCGTTAGGGCGGGATAGTAATAGCTGCGGGGAACGTGCGCTCTTAAAGAGGAACGGAAGAAGGGACGGACGCATTTCTGTGCCCGCCCCTCTGATACTGTTACTAAGTTGTGGCTATTGAACAGGCATTAACTGCCAGGACTGGTTCGCCCCGCCCCAGCAACTCCAGTCGGTAACTAGCGCGCCGTTCGCAGTCGACATGCCACTCTCGTCTACGCATTTCCCAGTGCTTAGAGGATGAATCGTATAGTAGCCATCCGGAGTAGACGTGAGCGTCCAGATCTCGTTAGAGCCGCCCCAGAATGGATACTGAATGATCGGTGCGCCATCTTGCGTCGCTCCCGGACCGCCCGAAACATCCAGTTGCAAGCCGCTACTCTTTACCGTGATCTCATAGCCGCCGTTCACCTTACTTAACATGAACAACTGGTTGGTCCAGCGTCCGCATGTCCACTGCTCAAGCTGCACGGAGGCTGTGACAGTCGGTCCGCCCGGGATGCCCAGACACTTGCCACTGTTCTTTGAAATGATCTGAAGCCACTGATTTACCGGGACCGAAGATCCGGGCCCTGACTGGGGTGCTGAAGTAACGGCCGCTCCGCTCAAAGAGACACTTTGAGAAGACGAGGCGGCATTGTCGGTAATCGTGAGCGTAGCGCTTCTTGCCCCGGACGCCGTCGGTGTAAAAACCACATTGACTGTGCAAGAAGCGCCAGCGGCCAGTGACGCCCCACAACCGGATGATCGACTGAAGTCGGCTGCGTTCGTGCCCGTAACACTGATCGCAGTGATGTTGAGTGTACCTGACCCGGTGTTTGCTAACGTCACCGGTTGGGACGCACTGCTAGTATTCAGTTGTTGTGAACCGAACTGTAGGGTTGCGGTACTTATGGACAGTCCAGGTACTCCAGATGGTACCGTGCTCCCAACTTGAAACGTTTGAGTCAGGGTCTGCACCGCCCCGGAGACATCAGTGACCTGTGCTTGCAGCGTGTGTGTGCCAGCCGCCAACACTGATGTATTTATTGCAGCGTGATAAAGCCACTTTCGATCGTTCGCAAAGTTGTTGTTAACGTCCGCTAGCTCCTGCGTCACGATCGGCGAGTTCGCCCCATCTAAAAAAAAGTTGACCCATTTTATCGATAAGTTGCTAATGACCGAGATACTCCAGTTGCCGTTCCCTCCGTTCGGGAAGCTCTGGCTATTTGTCGATGCAAACGCAGCTAACATCCCACTCTGATCGATGGCAGAATTGCCAACAGCGCAAGCTGCTGGATTCAGATAGTTATATTGATATGCCAGGGTGTTGTGCGCTGGTGTCTCAAAATTGGCTGACAGAGAGCTGTTAACACACTCCACTGTGTTTTGAATGGTGGTACTAGTTCCACTGGCTCCGGCGCCAATTGCAAATCCTTCGCTCCAGGAAGATCCTATGTTTGATGCAGCTGCGCATACCGTCCCCTGCACAACGACATTGTTGCCGCTAGTCTCCTGGCATGGAGCCGAAAATGTGCCTGAGTGTCCTTCCGGATCGATGTTTGCAATCCATGTATTATTGACGTCAAATCCATATGTACTACCGTCCGGGACCAAACTCAGCCAGGAATCGCCGTACGGGTAGCTCCAATTGTGCGCGAAATTTCCTTTGATCTGAATGCCAGTGGTCGGCGGAATCTGCGCGCATGCCCCGTCGGGACAGACTCCCGACGAAAGGGTCTGTACTTCAACCGGTATTCTACGTTGATGTGAAAACGTGTTATACGCGATAACATTTCCCGTTGTAGTGTACGGGCCGCCGGGGAAAGTGGCGCCCAAAGTCGTCTCGAAATCGATCGCTATGCTGTCTGATGCTACCTTATCGAACGTATTGTTCGTAATGGCCGTTTGGTCAATGCTATAGAAACGGATGGCAGTAGGTCCCCAGCAATCCAAACAAATGCTACTGTCGGGAGTCGACGGCCATCCTCCGGGCCAAAGGTTTGAAAATACGTTGCTGTCGATCAATGAATTTTTGAGGGCCTGTGCATACAAGACCCCTGGGCCGCAGTTTCCTCCGCAAGCCGCGGTAAAATTTTGAACTGTGTTATTGGTGAAAGTAAAATTCACAAATTGACTTGTTGGTCCGCCGCCGAGATAGATCAATCCACCATTAAAAACGAGCCCGTCGATCGCTATATTATTTCCCGTCAGGGCGAGTATCTGTGCATTATTGCCACTCAGTGTAGCTTGCCTGCGAGTCTGACCCTGCAGCGTGCAGTTCGCCGGAACTGTGATCGTCGATGTAATGTTGTAAGTGCCATTTGGGAACACGACCGTTCCAGGAGAGGTGCCATTGCAGGCCATGCTGACCGCGGATGTGACGGCGCTCTGACTCGTACCGGAAACTGTCACGGTAGACGCCGCCGCGGCGTTGATGATCGTCAAGAAGAGGAGCGCTTGAGCAACGCGCTTTGCGATGTGCTGTGTAGAGGCGCAACAGCAAATCGCTTCATTAATTCTCTTGTTCATTCGCAGGAGTAGTGCGAATGAACCGCTAAAATGCTCCTCTTTTTACTAGGGGGCTAAGGTGTGCAAGCGTCTGGGGACAGAGCTCAGCCTTAAAGATGTGCTAAATACGCCGAAAAATTCTCCTTAGATTGTTCGCCTACACCAAAGGTTAAATTCCCCGCAACCGACAACTCAGGCTGCCGTCGTTTAGGATGCATGTTGCATGTTTGAATTGCGTCCAAGGCCCGCTAGTGTGTGGACATTTCAGTCGAACACTTGAAATGTCTGGGTAGCAGCTTGCACCGAGCCCGCGACATCAATAGCCTTGGCTGTAATCGTATGGGTCCCGCTGCCGAATGCCGATGTGTTGATAGTTGCGTGATACAACCATGAACGGTCGCTGGCGAAGTTCCCGTTTACGTCCGACAGCTCTTGCCGTTTCAACGGACTGGCGGCGCCATCGATGAGAAAATCTACCCATTTAATGGAAAGATTGCTAATAACGGAAACCCTCCACGCGGCATCCGCTCCGAGTGGGAATTGCTGGTTGCCTGGCGAAGTAAACGCGATTTGAATAGAACTTTGGTCGACGTTGGCATCTCCGCCGGGGCATACTGCGGCACTTATATAGTTATATCGATAGCGTGCTGTCGGCCGAAATGAGTCTGCAGTCTCAAAGGTAGTAGAGTTTTGAATTTTGCCACATTGAACTATATTCTGGATCGTGACGGTGGACTGACTGCTACCGCGCCCAATTGCAAACCCAGTGCTCCAGGACGACGCTAAGTCCGTCCGCGCTCCACATACTGTCGCTTGAACCGTAACGTCATCCCCACTGGTTTCTTGACAGGGCGCCTGGAAGGTCCCCACATGACCTTCGGGATCTACGTTAGCAATCCAGGTATTGTTTATGTAATACCCGTTCCGACTTCCGTCTGGCACGATGCTCAGCCAGGAATCATAGAAAGGAAAGGTCCAACTGTGGACGAAATTACCTTTTACCTGAAGCCCGTCCGTTGCGGGAATGCTTGTATTGCATGGTCCTTCCGGGCACGCGCCTGCACTTCGGGTTTGTATCTCAATCGGAATTCTGCGCTGATGGGTAAAGGTGTTGTATGCGATGTTGTTGCTAGTGGTCGTGTATGGACCGCCGGGGAAGTGCGTAGACAATGTTGTCTCAAAGTCAATCGCAATACTGTCAGACGCTATTTTGTCGAAGATATTATTGCTGATAGTAGTTCCGTCAATGCTATAAAAGTGCATCGCCGTAGGGCCCCAGCAGTCGACACTCTGCTGCGAGCCGCATTGCCGCACCTCTGGCTGCGATGGCCAGCCGTTGGGCCACAGATTGGAAAACACATTGCTGTCGATAAAAGAGTGTCTGATAGCCGTCGCAGCTAAAGCGGATGGGCAGTATTCCGGGCAGGGGGCCGTATAGTTGCTGATTATGTTGTTCGTAAACACAAACCCGGTGTATTGGGTGGTTCCCGTACCGGCAAAGGATATTGTTCCACCATCAACTACCAGGCCGTCTATTGTTATGTTGTTGCCATCGAGCCACAGAATGAGCAGATTGCCTCCACTCAGCGTCGCCTGTCTGCGATTCTGCGCCTGCAGCGTACAATTGCCCGGCACGGAAATCTTGGACATTATGCGGTAAGTACCGTTCGGGAAGATGACCGTTCCCGGCGAACTGCCATTGCAGGCAAGACTAATTGCATTAACAATGGCGTTTTGCGTAGGGCCAGTTACTGTAACGGCCTGACCGGCTCCATTCGTTTCAGTACGAGTCGCGAATACTAGAAGCAAAATCGCTCGAGAGAGGTACCTATAAGATTTTGTCAAAACATCTCTTCGCGTATGTTAACTGCATAACCCAGATCGCATCGCACTTAGGAAACTCTCGCTGTTGGCCGCACGATCGGTTCAGACATTCCTGAGAGAGAACGGTACCGGCGGATAGTTCTGTAGAAGCAGCGCCAATTTGCAACAAATCGTTCCTCGTTGTATTCCATTGCCACAGAACGCGCTTGACGGCCCATGTCCGCCCGTCGCACCGGGTTCAGGCGCACAAATCGATCCATAGCGGCGGCGAAGTCTTTGGGTGTTCGTTTTACGATATACCCGGTTTGTCCGTCGGTTACAATTTCTTCAACTCCATGGAGGGGTGGCGTGATAACAGGCAACGACGCGGCGGCTGCCTCGAACGTCGCTAACGAGAACGTTTCGTAATTCGAGGCAAGGACGTATGCATCTGCCGCCCAAAAACAGGGGCGCACGTCCGATTGCATGCCTAAGAAAATTACAGCATCACTGAGCCCGAGATTCTTCACACGCGCCCGGTAGATTTTGATCAAGTCGTTAGTCCCACCCACGACCAAAAGCTTTGCGACGTTCAATCTCGATTGTGCGAGAGCTTCTAAGATGATCGGCAGTCCTTTCCGCTCGAAATGTCCCAATGCGGCGAATACAAAGACCACGTCGCCCGATGAGATGCCTAACGATCGTCGAAACCCATCCCGATCAAATTCGGCAGGCCGGGGTAGACCGTCTACATCCACCGCGTTCGGCAGAATCTCAATTTTTCCAGCCAGCTTCGGGAACTCCGCCTCTAACTCTCGCGCCAAGCCCCTGGACGGCACCACCACTCGTTTCGCAGAACTATACACTCGACGTTCTGTAAGTGCATGTAAGCGATGATCCAGCCACCGAAGGAATCCTCGCAGCCCCGAAGCTTCGGTTTGACGCCAACATCTCTTCAAGAACGATGTATGACAAAATTGTGAGTACGTAACGGCCCCAAACCCGAGATTGCTTTCGACCATCTGAATCAGGTCGAACCGCACGCCCGTCTTCAGCCAGTGCAGAAAGTAAACAATCGGCGCAATCAGGTGATATGTGACAAACAGCAGTGCGAGTGGTCGAAGCGGAACGGGAATCCGCACCCACTTAATTCTATCCGGGCACGGGTTCTCGAACTGGACGGAGAAGACTGTGAAGTCATATTCGTGCGCCAGCGCTCGCAGCATACGGAGATGGCAACCTCCGATAGGGTTGGTGCGCGTAACTCTGTAAT
>JAFARV010000973.1 GCA_019245255.1 Acidobacteriaceae bacterium
ATCCGCCGCTGGTATTGACAGGGATACGACCATTGAGCGCGCTGCACCCCGCGGCTGCGAAGGGGCCACCCTCGCCCTTCGCGACAAATCCAAGATCTTCGGTCGCGATGATCTCTGCAATCGTAAAACAGTCATGAACCTCAGCAAGATTGAGATCCTCGGGACCTACCCCAGCCATGTCGTAAGCCTTTGCAGCGCTGGCCTTCACCGCAGGAAATAGCGTAATATCGGCCTTTGAATCGAGCGGGACGTGATCGGATGCCTGGGCCACACTGAGCACCTTTGCGAATCGATGCCCGTGGCGGTGTGCTCGATACGCGGGCATCAATACGACCGCCGCAGCGCCGTCACTGATCAGGGAACAATCGTAGACGGTTAGCGGTTCCGCAATCGGTTTACCCGCGAGTGCCTGCTCGAGGGTAATCACCTTCCGCATGTGGGCGTACGGATTCAGGGCTCCATTGGCGTGATTCTTCACGGCGACAGCGGCCATCTGCTCGCGGGTAGTACCGTACTGGAACATGTGCCGGCGGGCAATCATCGCGAAAAGCGCCGGGAAAGTCGCTCCAACCTTGCCCTCACCCGACATATCGCCCGCCCCGGCTAGAATCTGGCTGACTACCGGCGTGGGTTGCGACGTCATTTTCTCGACCCCTGCGACGACCACGCAATCGTATAGACCCGCCGAAACCGCTTGCCAACCGTGAAAAAATGCGGACCCGCTCGAGGCGCAGGCGTCTTCTATTCGAGTGCACGGGATTCCAGTGAAACCCGCAGCCATTCCTATGTATGGCGCCAGGTGATTCTGCCCTACAAAGCCGGGGCCGGCAAAATTCCCGAGGTAGAAGGCCTCGATCCCGGGTGCGGCCACTCCGGCATCGTTCAGCGCGTTTCCAATTGCTTCAAGAGCCAACGAGCGCAAATTGCGATCGGCAAACGCGCCAAACGCGGTTTTGCCGATGCCGGCCACAGCTACAGGTCTCATATAGATTTAAGATATCCTTCATGGGGCGCCTGCTTTGCACGTTTTACGGCGCGCGCCGTCATTCTTTGTTAGAGGCATGCTCTCGGAGAAAAGTGGTTGGCGGCTGGCGTACCCGGCCACGTGCGGTTTGGCGGAGGCGCCCATGAGCGAATCCCTGCCGCCGATCTCGGATTCACACGTACACGCGGAGTCGGACGCCCAGACGCGCTTCGTACAGCAGCATCTCAGGCGTATTTTTCTTCTCATTTATAGGATTGTGGGCAACATCGACGATGCGCAGGATTTGACGCAGGAGACGTTCATCAAGGCGCTCCAGCGGCAGAATCAGCTCAAAGACCTGGATCGAGCGGCCCATTGGTTGTCGCGGATCGCAAGCAATACCGCGATTGATTTCCTGCGACGGAATAAAAGGTTTTCATATACCGACGTGACCGAGCTCGTTGAACACGCAGGGGCGTTTGAGAGCCCTGAGGACCTCGTGCTTCGCAACGAACAGCGTTCCGAACTCGATGAGGGGCTCGCCGGTTTGACAGAACGCGAACGGACTGCGCTGCTGTTGCGCGATGTTGAAGATTTTCCGGCTGAAGAGGTCGCAACGCACATGAACTGCTCAAAAGCGACGGTGCGTTCCCATATTGCCAATGCCCGCATCAAGTTCAGGCGATATCTCGAGGCGAGGAAGACGTCGTGAAAACCGTTCCGTTGCAATCACATCCCGAGTTGCAGGCGCTAGCGCTGTATGCTACGGCGGATCTCGATTGGTTAGATCGCATCAAGATTCGGCGGCACATATCGCGCTGCGTTGGCTGCAACGACCACGTGCGGCAATTTCGCGCTGCTGCCGCCAACCTGAAGCGCTCTGCGAAAACAGCAAATCTCACGGGTTTTGCTTCCGACTGGTCTCGCCTCGAAAGGGAAATGCTGGGCAATATCGCTGTAGGCGTTGCCGCAGCTCGATGTATCGACAACGTGGGGCGGCGGCGACTGTTGTCGCGTGGTGCTGTCGTGACTGCCGCGCTTACACTGCTGTTTGTGGCAGGTTGGTTCACGCATATACCGGGCGAGCAGAATGCTCATCTCCTCGCTTCACTGAAGCAGGCATTTGGCGCTACAGCCCCGCACGTTCCGGCTACCCTTCTGGAGACTACTTCGAACGGTATCGCCGTGAGGGCGCAGGGCGCCACTCTGACCCTGATGCATCCTGGGCCGGCTATCATTTCTTTGTCGGGGTCCTCTGCTGTAACCGCCCGTTTTGTGGATGAGGAGACGGGCCAGGTCACAATCACCAAGGTGTATGCGCAGTAAGGCCTCGCTGCTTCTGGCATTCGCGATATTTCTGAGCTCGGCCGCCTACGCTACGGCCGCCGATGACCAGAGTGGTCATTGGCTCGATGTAGTATTCCCGCATGATTCTCCGGTGCTGCCCGTGTCATTCAGCCTGGGACCGACGTCGGCGCGGCCACGCGGAATCTCGATTGCCGTAGATATCCATGCCTCCCTGTACCTTCGAAACACCGGGACAAAGACAATTTCCGGTTTGACGCTGCGCGTTGAAGCTCAAGACATCACGCCATCCGGACGCGGGTCGGTTACGGTGCCCAGTCTTTTGGTTCACCCTGGCGACGTCTTTCCAGTGCGCATCGACATGGAACTGCTGCGGCCATTCAATTCCCCGAAAACAGCCGGGTCGATGGTTCAGGTTTCGCTCGATTGTGCGCTATTCAGTGATTTGACGGCGTATGGCCCGGACCAGCTTGGTTCGCGTCGCGCCCTAATGGTGTATGAACTGCAGGCCAGGCGTGACCGGGCATATTTGGCGAAGCTTATACAATCCGGACGCTGGACGGATGTACGTGAAGAGCTTAACTTCGGCCTTGAAGATTTCAACCCGCAACAGCTCGGTCTCGAACTTCTTCGCGAACCCCGGCCGGTCTTGAATGAGCGGTCGATTTCGATTAGTGCAGTCTCATTCCCCAGTTCGCCTGTTAAGGCTTTGGGCGGAGCGGCCCGTGTGACCGGTAATGAGGTGCGCACGCCGCAAATCGACATCCAGAACGGCTCACGCAAGATGGTTCGGAATCTCGATATGGGCTGGATCATCCGCGATGAGCGCGGAAGGGACTTCGTCGCGGGTTCGACTCCCGCAACAGTCCAGCTCGCTCCGGTTCAGCAGGATCGTGTTCGCGAATCGGCTACGCTGCGGTTCTCCGGTCCCAAAGGCCAACCAATGTTGATCGAGGGTCTCATGGCGTTTGTGAATGACGTAGAGTTCGGGGATGGTTCGGTTTGGATCCCCACCCGTAGCGATATTGATGCTGCGACTAACGATCCAATTTTGAGGCGCGCCCTTGCGACATCGCCCGAACAGCAACGCCTGGCGGATGTTTATCGAAAGCGTGGCCTCTCTGGTTTGATAGACGAGCTGAGGAAGGTAAACTAACCCCTGTCAACATGGGTGTTCGTTGTGAGGAATTCATCGGAAAACCCGTTGACGGGCTCAACTTATCGGAGCGCTGGTCTCTTTCCGGCAAGTGGATTGCGACCGAACTTTATTCGCCAGAACGCCTTCCTCTGCGTATCATACAAGTGGTCGGATCGAGCGCGCGCGACTGTGTGAAGCAACTTCAGGCCCGGGGGCTCGATGCAGCGCTGTACCATTACGAACTCGTGGAGCAACCGTACGAGCCTTGAGCCAAAGACTCCTGGGTGCTGCTAGACTGAAACTATTCGGGGCGTGGCTCAGCCTGGCTAGAGCGCCTGGTTCGGGACCAGGAGGTCGGTGGTTCGAATCCACTCGCCCCGACCAATTTAAGCCACTCAAATCAAAACTCTTAGGCTCATCCGAGCCTTTCGCGTTCGAATGGTCTTTTCGCGACGGCACCTGTAAGGACGCAGTTCACGCTCATTCTTCCCGGGAAGCATTTGGACTGGCAAAGCCGGCTTGTCGAGAAGTCCCCATTCGAAGGCGTGTGAATGCTGCGTTTGTTACTCATAGAATCTGCGTCATCTTTCGTCCTGGGCGGGAGTTTAGGCCAATCGAGCAGCGAGGTGCTTTCCAGTGAACGACTTGCTGGCTTTCAGCAACGAGCGCGGCGTTCCTTCAAAGACCACCGTGCCGCCTTCAGCGCCAGCGCCTGGCCCCATGTCGATGACCCAATCGGCATGCGCGACAACGTCAAGGTTGTGTTCAATGACGATCAACGTCGTTCCATTGTCGACCATCGTGTCGATGAGGGTGAGCAGGTTGGCAACATCAGCCATGTGGAGCCCCGTGGTCGGCTCGTCAAGAACGACAATTTGCGAAGGCTTCTGAAGCTCGTTCGCCAATTTTAACCGTTGCCGTTCGCCGCCAGACAACGTATTGAGCCTTTGCCCAAGCGCGATGTAACCGAGTCCCACGTCTTTCAATGCCTTCAACGTTGCGAGGATCGGCTTCTCCGTAAAATATGCAAGCGCGTCGACTACCAAAAGGTTCAACACCTCGTTGATGTTCTTCCCGCGCAACTTTAGCTCGAGAACCTCGCTGGTGAAGCAGCGGCCCTCGCACGCCTCACAGCGAATCGCGACTGGGTCGAGGTGCTGCAAATCGGTGTAGGTCACACCTAGACCTTCGCATGCCGGGCATGCCCCCCTTGAGTTCGCGCTGAACAGGGCCGGGTCCACCCTGTTCGCCGTCGCAAATGCCTTGCGAATTGCGTCCGCCATTCCTGAGTATGTGGCGAGGTTCGATCGGCGGGATCCAGCCGTCAGCGACTGATCGACACAGACGGCATCCGGGTAATGCTTCGGAAGACAGCCGTGAATCAATGAACTCTTCCCGCTGCCAGCGACGCCTGTGACGACCGTAAGAACGCCCTTGGGGATCTTGACCGTAACATTGCAGAGATTGTTGAGCGTTGCATTTTCGATGAGAATATGGCCCTTGCCGGCACGCGGCTTCTCTTTCAGTGCCTCGTGCCTTGACAAGTGTTTTCCCGTCAGCGTGCCGCTCTTCTTGAGCTCTTTGAACGAGCCTTCGAACACGACTGTTCCACCGGCATTCCCGGCGCCTGGACCCATGTCGACTATATGGTCGGCGATCGCCATCACAGCAGGTTCGTGCTCCACGACGAGAACCGTGTTTCCTACATCGCGGAGCTTCGTCAGCGTATTGTTCAGCCTCTGGATGTCGTGCGGATGCAAGCCGATCGTCGGCTCATCGAATATATATAGCGCCTCGGTTAGGCTTGAAGACAGGTGGCGAACAATTTTGACCCTTTGTGATTCGCCACCCGAGAGTGTTGCGGTCTCACGGTTCACACTGAGATAGCCGAGTCCGATCTCGACCAGATGATCGAGCCGTTCCGCCAGGCGCGCCACCAACGGAGCGACATTCGAGGCTTGTAGTGAATGAATGAATTCGGCCAGTTCACTGACCTGCATCGTTGCGCATTCTGCGATGTTCTTTCCGTTCACGCGGCAAAGGAGGGCAGCCTGCGACAGACGAGTTCCACCGCATGTACTGCATGGTCCCTGCGTAACGATCTTTTCAAACGCTTCGCGAAGATGCGCCGGCAACTGCCCAGCCTCTTTGCTCACGTAGAGGCGCTTGAATTTCGGAACCAATCCATCATACCCGGAGCTGAATGATTGCCCCTGTTTGTTGGTCTTGATCTTCGTGTCGTCGCGATGGAGGAAGTTGTGCCATTCCTCCTTTGTGTATTTCTTCAGCGGCTTCTTGGCGTCGAAGAATCCGGACCGGATGAACGTGCCAAGGTTGTAGCCACCCACATTGAACGTCGGAAAACGGACCGGGCCTTCTTCAAGTGATTTGCTCTTGTCGACGAGCGCATCGATGTCAATTTCGGACCCTCGCCCGAGTCCTTCACAGTCCGGACACATGCCCATCGGATCGTTGAAGGAGAGCGCCAGCGGGTGCGGAACGGCGGTCGTGCCAAGACGAGAAAACAAGACGCGTAGCAAGGTGTACGTATCGGTTGCCGTTCCTAATGTCGAGCGCGGATTTCCACCGATGC
>JAFARV010000099.1 GCA_019245255.1 Acidobacteriaceae bacterium
AGCTTTGGAACGGTGTCCGCCTATTACCTTGCCGACGACTATACGCAGAACAACCCTTATCCGACTCTCCAGGGCGGGGCAAGCGTTCCGGGTTTCAACGCACTGAACCTGGGCCGCTCTCAATTACTCACGCTGGGCGATACCAAGAGCTTCGGATCCAATGCTGTAAACGAGCTGCATTTTTCCTTCGTGCGCGACGTGAATGACGTCGGAACACCGCTAGGAACGGTTGGAACCAGCTTGGCGTCGCAAGGATTTGTAACTTCCGGAGGCGCGCCGAGTATTCTTCCGCAGCGTCCCGGGATTGTTGGCGTAGAAAATATTATCTTCGATAACTTTGTAATTGGTTCCACCATCACAGGACTTAATCAGGCCGATAACACGTTTGAGTACCGTGACAATCTGTCGTGGGTATCCGGTAAGCACACGGTTAAGCTTGGAGGAGAATTACTCTTCAGTCAAGTGAATGCAAATGCAGATGTCCAGTCGAACGGAACATTTAGTTTCTTCGGCTCGGAGACGGGCATTGATTTTGCGGATTTTTTGATCGGGACTCCGAGCTTCTACAAGCAAGGCGACGCGCAATCGTTTTACATGCGGAACCGGTATGGGGCACTCTTTGTCCAAGACAGTTGGCGACTCCGACCAACTGTCACTTTCAACTACGGCGTACGGTGGGACGTAATGATGCCGTGGTATGAAAAGTACAATCAAATTCAGACTCTGGTTCCAGGCGAGCAATCGATTGTTTACCCCGGTGCTCCAAGTGGCCTGGTGTTTCCGACTGATCCAGGTATTGCGCGTTCTTTGGCGCCAACGAAATGGAATAACTTCTCGCCGCGTTTTGGTTTAGCATGGGCTCCGCGAGGCATAAGTGAGGTCGGTCGGCGGCTCTTTGGGGATGGTGGCAAGACAAGCCTCCGGATTGGTTTCGGGCGCTTCTTCACGGCAGTGGAGGGCGTTTCGGCAGGTGTTATGGCGGGCGATCCTCCGTACGGCAGCACTTATTCGAGTCCGGCTCCGCCCATTTTTTCCGATCCGTTTGTTACAGCCTCAACAGGGTACAACAATGGTCAGCGTTTTCCGCTTCATTACCCGCCTTTGAATGCAAGTGCCAGTAACCCCAATGCGAACGTCGACTGGGCGCCGTTTCTGCCGATTTCCGGATTACCAGGGTACTTTCCGGGTAACCGCATTCCGTATAGCGAGCAGTACACCTTTTCGATGCAGCGCCAAGTTGGCAATGGTACTGTGGTTACGGCAGCCTACGTCGGAAGCGAATCCCATCATTTGTTGGTGCTTCTCGAAGCGAATCCGGGTAACCCGGGGCTTTGTCTCAGCCTGACCCAGCAGAACGAAGTAGCGCCTGGGACGGCTACGTGCGGACCCTTTGCTGAATCGAACGTTTTCACGACGGCCTCAGGGAACGTTGTTCATGGGACCCGGCCGGTGTTTGGTCCGAACTTCGGCAGCGTGGACTGGCTTTCGACGATCGGCAATGCCAACTACAATGCTTTAGAGCTCAGCGTCCGCCATTCCAGCCGCAGAGCCGAGATACAAGCCGGCTACACCTATGGAAAGGCCCTAGATAATTCCTCGAGCATCTCGGAGCAGTTGAATCCTTACAATTATCGTGCGACCTATGCGCCATCTGCATTCGATCTGAAGCATAACTTTGTCGTGAGTTACCGGTATGAGATTCCGTTTGAAAGCTGGTTCGAGACGGGCAACCGGCTGACTAAAGGATGGGTCCTTTCAGGGATTTCCAGATTCTCGACCGGCTTTCCGGTTACATTCACGAACGGGAGCGATAACTCGTTGCTTGGGACGCAGCCGGACGGCGTAAACTCTCTCGGTGTAGACCTGCCGGATATGAGTCGAGGGCCACTCGAACTAAATCATAATCCGCGCAACGGACTGCCTTACTTCAATACTGTGTTGTTCAGTTTGCAGCCTTTGGGTGAGCCCGGGACAGCACCGCGGCGATTGTTTTATGGGCCGGGGATTGAGAACTTCGATGTTGCTATTTCCAAAGTCGTGAGTCTTGGCGAATCGCGATCTCTGCAACTGCGACTTGAAACGTTCAACAGTTTCAATCACGCACAGTTTTTCGGACCTACGTCGGTGAACGGCGAGATCACGAGTTCAGGATTCGGGCAAGTGACAAAAGCGATGAATCCCCGGCTGGTTCAGCTCGGAGTGAAGCTAACGTTTTGATGAAGGGTTAGTTGAGGAGCGGGGTCGGGTAAGATTTCTTCCATCGGTAGGGACAATAGCGGGCTGTAAGCGGAACCGCAGCCGGCCGGATTTTCTGCGGGTAGGCCGATTCTGGGTATACCCAGAGTGACTGAAGGCCGCCAACCCGAATAGATGCAGTTGCGCTTACGTTTTGTGTGGCATGACCGGCCGGTGTGGCCGATAAGAGTGCCGTGGAATCATCGAAGCAAGAGGGCATTGCTGTGCCTAGAAGGAAGCGCAGGCCGCTCCCGAAGACATTGCAATTGAACGTGTATCGGCGCGATAACTGGCTATGTTACTGGTGCAAACGAGCAGTAATATTTTCTCCGGCTTTCAAACTGCTGCAATTGGACTTGCAGTCATCCGGCTTCGACAAGGTTGCGTATTATCACCCGCATGGGACGCGGCGTGATGCGCCTCTACTAGACGAACTCGGTGCGGCTATCGATCACGTTCACGCATTCTCGTCGGGGGGTGCTTGTAGTGAAGAGAACTTCCGAACATCGTGCTGGAAGTGTAATGTCCGAAAGAACGACGCCGCAGTGCAGAAATGGGAACAGCGCGAGAAACGTTCCCCGATCAAAGGCAAGTACGGCGAGCCAACGCATTGGGACGGGCTTACGTCGCTATTCATACTAATAGCTGAACGGAATCCTTCGCTTCTGACGGACACCGAGCGAGATTGGCTGAGCGCGCTGAAGGCAATGCGTCCCTGTTCTTTGGCTGATTGATTGTGCTGCGGCGCAAAACGGCATTAACCTCGCGAGTGGAGCTGAGTCTTGGATTCGCTATCACAGTACGCGGTACCAGATGGAGTCAATTCATTGGGAGTCAAATAAGTCAATCGCTGCTACACTTTGCATATAGCCTTGGTTTATGCGTCATCCGCGTGGGGAGGACATTCTTTATGACGGTTTCGATTCAACTGTCAGACGAAAAGACTGCGGTGCTTGCGGCTAAAGCACGTGCACAAGGCTTATCGGCCGAGCAGTATGCCCGCCAAGTGCTCGAACGCGATCTGGAGGCCGGTGCTGAGCGCCCGCCTATTTGGGAAATCATTGCGGAGAACATGAGGCAAGTGCCACCGGAGGACCTCGCGACCCTGCCTCGAGACGGTGCAAGCCAGATCGATCATTATGTCTACGGTCATCCCAAAAGGGACTAGTGAACGTCTTTGCCGATACTTTTTATTGGGTAGCTTTGACCAGCACCGATGACCATACAAATTCAACTCATCGGCTGCGGAATCTGGGCTGGCAAGTCTGGCTCGCATGAAAGGCCTACCGCTCAACGAATACATCCAAGGTCTTCTTGAGTCGCTTGCGATCATGGATCTACGTGCTACGCCGAGTGACGTAACGCGGGAGGAGCGCGCCGATGCTTTTCAAACCTGGGCGAGAGCCTTCCCATACAAAAGAAAGACAGCTCTCTGACATGAGGCTATCAGTCGCGACAGTATCTATCGCAGAGCGAGCAATGAGTGATGCTCGATGGACTGCTTGGCAGATACAAACGTCTTGATCCGCACTATCGATCGACTCCACCCTCATCATCCTGTAGCACTCAAGGCTCTCGATAGTATTCTGCGCAATGGTGGTCGCATTTACATTGCCGCTCAGAATTTAGTGGAGTTTTGGAGTGTCTGCAGTCGCCCACTTAGCCGAAATGGTCTCGGCCTGTCCACGAGCGAAACTGAAACAGCAATGTCAGCTCGAACGTATTCTTCTACTTCTGCCAGAAGTCCCGGCGATCTTCCCGGAATGGCGTCGTTTTGGTGGCCGCGCACGCAGTATCAGGTGTCGATTTTTTCGATACCCGTCTGGTTGCCGTCATGCGTGTTTTCGGCATCAACGACTTGCTGACTTTCAACAGGGCGGATTTCGTGCGCTAGCCCATGATCAACGTCGTTGATCCATCGAGCATTCCTTAAGAGGTGGCGTGATTTCTCCGTAGTTTAGTCCGCAGAGCAGACGACCTGGCCCTCAGCGGTCGCAAGCGGTCCATCGACCCGTTGGGCTCCGTCTGAATTTCGGCGGGCTTTTGTCGTTTACGGGGCGGCGGGTTCAAGCGTGCGCCGGTTTGGCCTTGAGATAAAAATTGACCCCTTCGGCTTTCGCCAGTCCAGCAATGACGCCGAACATGTTTTTGGAGGATGGATTACCATGAGGCCCGAACATGCGCATCAGGCTTGTTTTTGGAATATGGGTTTCCTTCGCCAGTTCCTCGAAGCCCATCGTCGCATTGATGTACTGGCGCATAATGCTTTGGCCTCTTTCGACCTCACCAGAGAGCAGCAGTTCAACAGCTTCGCTTAATAGCGCACGACGGAAAGAGGCGTCACGTTGCGCACGTTCGCGGACGGTTTCACGGAAATCTTTTGTTAATGGCACAGTTTCTGCCTCTCGTTTCGGCCTTCTTGCGCTTGTGTAGTCAGCCCAATTCGCTTGCGCGGTCTGAATGTCACCGGGTTGACTTTTCTTCGAGCCGCCGCAGAGCAGGATGACGAGCGTTTTCCCGTCCTGCCCGAAATAAATCCTGTATCCCGGCCCGAAGTCGATCTTGTACTCACTCACACCGCCACCAAGCGCCTTGACGTTCGACAAGTTGCCTTCGGCAATTCGCTCCAGAGCAATGGTTATCTTTGCAGCGGCAACACCATTGAGGCCCGCAAACCATTTACCGAAAGGACTCTTGCCCGCTTCGGTTATGTACTCGCGCACCTTCATTACGACACAATGATACCATTTATGTTAGCAACGGCTTGTGACTGGCTTTGTGTTCTGGGGGCTTTGTTTGTGCTTTTTATTTGAACGGATCGGTTGACACGAGGCAACCACCGACCGTTCCGGCCTTCTTTAACTGCTTCACGATGCGAGCAGCTACCTTGCGGTTCCCGCTGCGGCGAAGCGGGTTGAAGAAGAGCGAGCGGTCACCCGCAGCACCAGCCCAGACGATCTCGTGTTTCGATAAGTCAACCACTTCGAGCGTACCCTCGATTTTGTCCTTATCGTACACAAATGCGTCGTGCCATAACGAACGGTCATTAATTGCAACAGCTTTGATTGTGCACTCCGCCTGAGACTCATCGGTCACCAGCGTCGCCGGTACGTGCTGCTTCACCAGTTCTGCCGCAATGAACGGGTGCAAGTCGCCTGGCATCGAAGGATCGAGATAAAGCTTGTGCCCTGAGCTTTGCGCCGATGCGCTTGTTACGAGGATGCCAATACTCAGGATAGATGCGGCGCAAGTGCGCCGGATGAAAGACAACATACGTTGTCCCATCGGCAAACTCGTGGGTGATCTTTAGCTTTCTCGCGGAGCGCAGGACTGCCTAGGTGAGGGTGGAAGCGTGGCGGTCGAGGAGAAGCGGGCCAAAACCTGAGGTTTTGGGCTTGTTTTTGTCGTGGCTTCACGAAAAAAGGCAGCAAGAATGGCTGGGAGGCAGGGACTCGAACCCCGATACGCAGATCCAGAGTCTGCAGTCTTACCATTAGACGACCTCCCAAGAGGTTACAGGTCGAGTATAACAAGGCGGACGGCCTCAGGACCTGTAGAAATGTGAAAGAGTCTGTGCCAAAGCCCGTGTTTTCTTTTCGTTGCGGCTGCGGGGCGGGTGCTCGCATCGTCTGCCCGTATACGAGAAGAGCCCCGATTGGTACGGGGCTCTGCGACTCTTGCCTGGTGTGATGGGCGGGGTTTGCTCCGCTTTTTGACAAGCTTTTTCGGGGGACCGAGGTTTCGCGCCTCCTGCGTTCCGGCCGGGAAGACAGAAGATGTTGAAACGAGCTCGCCCTGCACAATGAACCGTTTCGGCGCCGAACCGACGTAGTAGAAGGGATAGCACGTAATCATGGTGATCACTTTTCGGGGATCCGGAGCATTCGGGGTCCGGTCAGAGACCTCTTGAAGATGGGCTGCTGCCGGACGAAGTCCTCCATCAGGTCGAAGCACCGCGACCTCGGACGGCCTGACGATCCGCATGGAAATGATGCGATACGTGTAGTTTTCGTCGGGAGTCTGAAAGGTCACCTGATCGCCTTGCTGTATGTCCTTCAACGCGCGAAAGAGCGTGTCGCGATGAGCGGCGATGGCGAAGTTTCCAACCTGTCCCGGCAACGCAGTCGATGGAACATGTCCGACCGCCTTGCTCAGCGTGTTACCATCCACGCCCTCTCTTACCATGGCGGACAGATTCAAACGAGGAATCTCCAGGCGCCCGATAAGTGAGCCGTGCGCCGGCGCTGCGATCTGATGTTCGGGTTCAACACTGGAAGCGGGATTCCGAACGGGAGCAGAGGGGACTGCCGTCGAACCGATCACCGCGCCCAGCGGTGTCTGCTCCCGAACGAAATCGAGAAACGTGACCGGCGCGTGCCCCGAAATCTGCTGGTCGAACGCCCAGTTCTCGTATCTCTGATAGACGTATTGGTTCGCGGTCGAATAGCCGTATATACCGACACCACAAATTCCCGCCAATAACAGAACGAGTCGAACGACGCGCATCCAAGGCCGGGAAACGCTGGGTACTTCAGCGGTCACTTCCTCGTCCCGGGGGTCCACCCGAACCAGAACGGGACCGTTGCTGTGGCGCTTGACCATCACTTGTGTAAGACGTCCGGCTGGGTCTTTGTTGCAACGAATTCCGTGACTGGTTTCATGGTGTAAGTTGTGCGTGAGCGCGCGCTCAGTTTTCCCTCCCCATTTTGCACAATCACCCTGACCTTACGAATTTCGTGACGATCATTCACTTCGTCAGGGGTATAACCAATAACATACCGGTTGCGAATGTCTTTGGATATTTTCTCGAACACGGGAAGAATGCTGTTGAGAGTATCAGGCTGAAAATATTCTCCACCGGTCGCTGATGCGATCTTTTGTAAAACAGCTGGATTCAGATCCCGATCCTCCGGATCGAGCAGCCCGATGGTATAGATCGTCGCGCGCGAGGCTTCGAGGAGGCGCCAGAGGTCAGGCAACCTTATGGAACTGATGTTATCGCCACCGTCGCTCACTACAATCAGCGTCTTCATTTCCCGGTTGCATTCCTCGAGGTGCTTCAAGCCTGCCGCGATGGCATCATACAACGCTGTTCGTCCTATCGCCTGGCCGTAGTACAACGCGCGCCGTAATGTCTGTAAGTCATCTGTAAACGGCAGATTCCGCGACAAGCCAAAGTACACGCGTTCATTAAAATTGACGACAAAGAACTGATCCTTTGAATTGCTTTCCTTGGCAAAAGCGAGGCCGGCTGTGACCACTTCCGGCCGCTTGAGGCGCATGCTCCCACTGTTGTCTACGATGAGACCTACGCATACGGGTGCATCCATGCTAGAGAAATGGGTAATCAGCCGGGGTTTTCCGTCCTCGAGAACTCGGAAATTATCCTGGCTCAGCCCACTGACGTAACCTCCAGCCTTATTCTTTACGCTGACGTCCAGCAGTACCAGGTCGACATTGTCGGAAATTGTAAATTGTTTTTCGGAAGAGGCAGCGGCGGTCAGCAGGGCTGCACTGGCCAGCGCCATCGAGACCGTGGCGAATGTCTGTCGCATCGCAATCCCCGCCTATGTTGACGTGTAGCACAGAAAAAACAGGCGCCTGATGGCTTTCCACCAAGCGCCAGAGTTTGTTGTAGAGCGCCCGATTCGCTAATTCTCGACGCCGCTTCAAAGGCCGCGATCGGGGATGAATCCGCTTACGATCTTACTTTTGCGGACGCTCGTTTGTCGGCCAGTGTTAACAGACCTGCCAAACTGAGCGATGCCAAGCCGAGCAGCCCGAACAGTGAATTAAAGCTTGCGGTATGCGGCAATGCTTGTGGCGCTGGTGCGGCAGGCGCGGGTGGAGGCGTTTGCTGCTGCGGTTGAGCCTGAGGTTCAGGCTGAGGCGCCGGTGCAGGTGCTGCCGCAGGCGCGGGCTCGGGTTGAGGTTCCGGCTGGGCCGCAGGTGCAGGTTCGTTATAGCTCATCGGAACGGGAACCGGAGCGGCTGAAGCTAGCTGAGCGACCAATTTCTTGGGGTATGGGAACTCTTGTCCATAGTTGTCGCCAGGATAAAACCATGCCCGGACTGCTTTCGGAACACCGGCCGGTGTTTCCCAGAACGAGAACTCGGTCTTACCTGTGGGCTGCAACCTGTAATTCGGAATCGCCAGCACAGTCGTTTGGAGATGCTGCTGATCCTTATCGAAGATCTGCACTATGTGGCGGTCGGAAGGCGAATCCAGCAGTTTCCAGACGTAAGTCCCGGGATCGAGAACTTTGTTTCCCGCTATGATCGGCTCGTTGACTGTAACGATGGTTTTTTTATCCCAGTTGTCCGCGTGGGCGCGGGGTACAAACGCCCCACCTACAAGGCCGACACCGGCTACAGCGAGGGTTCCGACCAGAAATG
>JAFARV010000260.1 GCA_019245255.1 Acidobacteriaceae bacterium
CGAGATTGGTGTTTTCCACACTCGAAGGTGCGCTGCTTGTTGCGCGCTGCGAGGGTGGCGCGCGGAGCATGAAAACGATGCTGGAATCGTTGTTGGTCTTGATGGCTCCGGCATTGACTTGATTTGGATCATTAATCTACCTACTGATAGGTAGCAACAGAAGGGACACACAGCTATGAATGAACAAGAATCGAGAGCCACCGCCATGGTCATCGGCGGGTCGAGCGGGATCGGCAAAGAGGTTGCTCGACGAATGGTGCGGGACGGACTGGAGCTCATACTGGTTGCCCGAGACGGTCGCAAGCTGGAGACCGCGAAGGCCGAATTGGGCGGAAACGTCGAGGTTATCTCGGCCGATCTGTACGATGAGAAATCCGTCGACAGGGTTATCAAAACTCTGGAAGGCGAGAGCCGCCATATCAAGCATCTTGTGAACGCCGCCGGTTATTTTCACCCGACGCCATTCCTGGACCACACCAAGACGGACTTCGACCGCTATCACGCGCTGAACCGGAGCTTCTTTTTCCTCACGCAGGCCGTTGTACGGAACATGAAGAAACACGGCTCTGGATCCATTGTGAACATCGGATCGATGTGGGCAAAACAGGCGATCAAAGCGACTCCGTCGTCTGCGTATTCGATGGCAAAGGCCGGCCTGCATTCGCTCACACAACATCTTGCGATGGAGCTTGCCGATTCGGGCATCCGCGTGAACGCCGTCTCGCCTGCCGTCGTGGTTACGCCGATTTATGGGGCTTTCATAGAACCCGCGAAGATCGAGCAAACCCTACAGGGGTTCAACGCCTTCCATCCGATAGGGCGCGTGGGGCGTCCTGGTGACGTGGCAAGCGCAGTTCAATTTCTTCTTTCCGATGAAGCAAGTTGGGTAACCGGAGCGGTCTGGGATGTGGATGGCGGCGTGATGGCGGGCCGGAATTAACTACAAGGAGATGAATCTTGCACTCGATGGACAATCTCAAAAAGTTGCCGAAGTTGGCGAAGTTGGCGCCCGAAGCGACGAAGGCCTTCTGGGCCTATGACAAAGCGGCGTTGGCTGACGCGCGATCCCAAAGAAGTATAAAGAACTGATGGCAATTGCCGTTGCTCTCACAACGCAATGCGTTTATTGCATCGAGATTCACCGGAAGTCGGCTCTCGAAGCCGGTGCTAGCGAGGAGGAACTCACGGAAACAGTTCACGTCGCGGCTGCACTTCGCGCGGGCGCCGCGATCACGCATCGCACCCACCTTCTGGAACCGTGAGCGGAACCGGGCGCGGTTACGAACTGCCACACTTCCCCTTGTCCCGGGCCTCCGAAAATTTCTTCCCTGGGCGTGCGGGTTTCGTTCCAAAAAAATCGCTTCCTGGTTGAATGTACGAGGCAAGGCAGTTTCTGCACGCACCGTTGTTCAACCGAAGGCCAATTTGGAAAAACAATTGCCCAGTGTTTCGCGCCAAGTCTCTTCATTGGAGGTAAGACATCAATTGCAGGATTCATCGACTGAAAGCAAGCTAACTGTAGACGAATTGACGCCGTCGGTTTACAAAGAGCTCCGTCGACTGGCATCTCGTTATCTTTTCAATGAAAGGCCGGGGCACACATTGCGACCAACCGCTCTGGTTCATGAGATGTACCTCAAGCTTGCGACAGGCCAAGCGGAATGGCACGACAAGCTCAAGTTCCTGGCGGCGGCCGCAACTGCGATGCGGCACATTCTGGTAGACCACGCGAAGAGCCAATGTCGCCTGAAGCGCGGTTGCCGACCAAAGAAAGTGACACTTGGCGAGATGCTTGCCGTTGGCGAACAAGAGGCGCCAGATCTGTTAGACCTGGATGAGGCTCTCGCAAAACTTGCACAGCACGACACACGCAAGGGCAGGATCATCGAACTCCTCTTTTTCGGAGGGTTGACCTACGATGAGTGCGCGGCTGCCCTGGACATCTCGCCTATGACGGTCAACCGCGAACTAAGGGCGGCAAAGGCGTGGCTATATAGCGAACTCACGCCGGCCACGCGTCCAGCATGAACGCAGAGCGGTGGCAACAGCTAGATGACCTGTTTCAGCGGTCGTCGGAGCTGGACTCATCGGAGCGCGCTGTATTTCTAAGCGAAGCGTGTGGCGACGACCTGGAACTTCAAAACTCGGTGGAACGATGGCTGGCCAACGCTGACAAGACACTCGGCTTCTTGAGGGCGCCAGTGCATGCGGCGGCTCGTGAACTTACATTCATCGGCCGGCGCATCGGATCCTACGTGCTGCTGCGCGTGCTGGGCGAAGGAGGCATGGGAAAAGTTTTCCTCGCGGAACGAGCCGACGAACAGTATCAACAGTTCGTCGCCATCAAGCTGATGCACTCAGGGCTGATGAGCCCGCGCCCCTCAGTGAGGCGAAGATTCAATGAGCAGAGCGGGACGATGTTGCAGCGATTTCAGCATGAGCGCCAGATTCTGGCGAATCTGAGTCATCCGAATATTGCACGCCTGCTCGATGGAGGAATGACATCGGACGGGTCGCCATATCTGGTGATGGAGCTCGTGGACGGGACACCGATCGACGAGCACTGCCGCGAAAAGCGTCTTTCCATAAAGGCCAAGCTCGAATTATTCCGGAGGGTGTGCCTGGCAGTCGAGTATGCCCATAAGAACTTGGTCGTTCACAGGGATATTAAGCCTGCTAACGTTCTCGTCACGGAAGAGGGCACTCCGAAACTTCTCGACTTCGGCATTGCTAAGCTTCTGAATCCCGCGAGCAAGAGGCAAATACTGCCGAAGACACGGCTGACTGAACGTCTGATGACTCCGGAGTATGCGAGTCCGGAGCAACTTAGGGGAGAATCAATCACCACCGCTACCGATGTCTATGCGCTGGGTGTTCTTTTGTACGAATTGCTAGCCGGAGGGCACCCTTTCGCAGAACAGACTAGTAATCCGGTTGAAATGGCGCGTCAAATCTGTGAGATGGACCCGCGTCCCCCAAGCGCAGTTGCTTTGCGCAGCCCGGATCACGCCGATTCTGCGGTGCGCGAGTTAAAAGGCGATTTAGATCACATTGTGTTGAGGGCGATGCGAAAGGAACCCGAACGGCGCTATTCTTCCGCCGCTGAGTTAGCCGCCGATGTCTCCGCTTATCTGAATGGTTATCCGTTAATCGCTCGCAATAACAGCTGGGGATATCGGGCCCGAAAGTTTGTGTCCCGCCATAAGCTAGCCGCAATCGCAGTGATGCTCCTGGCGTTGTCCTTAATCGGGTTCAGCGGGGCCATGGCAGTGCTGACGCAGCGTGCCAATCAAGAGCGGCTCAGGGCCGAAAAGGAACGGCTCAGTGCGGAACGTGAAGCCACTTTCCTTGCAGATATGTTTCGGGCTGCGACCCCGGCCGAAGCGCGTGGAAGAACGGTCACGGCGCGCGAGCTGCTGGACCGCGGCGCCAGTCGAGTTGACAAAGAATTGGCCAGCGAACCGATGGTTCGAGCCTCCTTGCTTTACGCTATCGCCGATGCTTATGGGCGGCTCGGGCTCTACGATCAGGCCCAAAAACTCGCCGAGCGCTCCTTTAAACTCCGTGCCCAATCACTGGGACTTCGAAATCCCTCCACCGCCGAATCGCTGTATCTCGTCGCAAATGTCACTCGATCGAAGGGCGAGTACGAGCGGGCCGAACCACTGTTCCGGCAGGCCCTCTCCATCCGCCAGATGAAGTTCGGTGCAGATAGCACCGTTGTTGCTGATAGCCTCAGCAACCTGGGTAATTGCCTTTACCTCGAGGGAAAAGATACCGAGGCCGAATCGAAATTGCGACAGGCGCTCGGGATTTATCGTCGGCACAGCGCAAATTCCGGGAGCGCGGCCCGAGATTACCTGGCACTGCTTCTTGAAAAAAAGGGCGAGTATCTCGAGTCGACGCAACTTCTACACGAGGCCGTGAAGATCGACGAGCGTACCACAGGCACTGACAGCCCCGCCTATACGATGCACTTGCATAACCTTGCTGGCGCGCTGGCGCGCCTCGGAGATCTTTTCACAGCCGAGACCAAGCTTCGCGAAAGCCTGCGTACCGAGCGCCGGGTTTTAGGCGACGCTCATCCCAACCTTGGGTACTCATTGAATCTGCTGGGCCAGGTTCTCCTGGAAGAAGGAGACTGGCGCCAGGCGGAACCCGTGCTTCGGGAATCGTTGGCGCTCTGGTCAAAGCTGGGTCAGACTCGCCTGGCAACTGGTTTGAGCAACTGGGCCAGAGTGCTTCAGGCGCAGGGAAAATACGACGACGCCAGGCAGTATTTTGAGCGGGCGCTCGTCATTACGGAGCAACAGTCGAAGACCGATGCCTTGAAAACAACCAGGATTCTGTCGAAATATGCGTTGCTGGAGTTTGATAGTGGCCAGTATTCGAGGTCAGAAGAACTGGCCAGGCGCGCACTCAAAATTCAACGCGCGATGCGTAGCGGCGAGACTGCGCCCGACACCGCCTGGACAATCATAACCCTGGCGGAAGCGAGAGTCTTTCAAGGTGATGCGGCGAGCGCTGAGCCGCTGCTGCGCGCAGCTCTCATGATTCTCAAAACGAAACTCCCGCCCGGATATCCTCCTATCACCTCTGCTGAAGTCAGGTTGGGGGAAGCTCTCACGGCCGCAGGGAAGCCTGCTGCCGCGGAGCCCATTTTGCGACACGCTCTCGCATCGGCTTATGCACCACCGTTCCGCATACCCGCGTGGCAGGTTGGCGAAGCCGAAAGCGCGTTTGGTTGGTGTTTACATGCGCTCGGCCAAACGCGGGAGGCGCAACGTTTATTGCAGTTGAGCCAGAACAAGCTGGTATCAGACCCGCGACCAATTTATCGGAAGCAAGCGAGCGCACATCTGAAGGCGCTCCAAGCAACCTCGTAAAAGGGCCCTGGGATCCGAAATCTTGAATCGGAGCCGGAAGCGTAAGCGCCCTAGCTTGGCCGCCGTATGTAACGGCATCGTGTCACCGCTGCTGGTGGGATCAAGCGCTAAACGTCGCCCTGCTCATTGGGGGCAATCGTTGGCCTCCATCAAAACGCAATTCAATAAGGGAAAATCACGATGAATAAAATACTAATCCCCAAGTCCATTGCCTTCGGTCTTGGACTGATGCTAACTACATTCTGCCAGGCGCAACAATGGTCCGGTGAGCAGAACCTGGCGGGAGATCTTTTCGGCACTCCCGCTGTGGCGCAGGTACCGGGCACGAATGTCCTGCAGGTCTTTTACGAGGGCGGGGACAACGCCCTGTGGACACGTTGGCGGAACACGGACGGAACCTGGAGCCAGGAGGAACGCTTGGGAGGGCAACTATACCCAGCGACTTGTGGCGATTTAAGTATCCCCCAATGCGAGGGGTTTAACCTGACCCCGGTTGCGATCCAGATACCAAATACGAACTACCTCGAGGTCCTTTACCGGGGCCCGGACAATGCCTTGCGGTATCGTTTGCGGGACAACAACGGTAACTGGCTGCCGGAAGGGAACTTGGGAGGACAAATGAGCGGCAATCCCACAGCGGCCCAAATACCGGGCACGAACCAGATACAGGTCTTTTACCGGGGAACGGATGGGGGCCTGAAGACCCAATGGGGAAACCTGGACTTCTGGGTGGACGAGCATGACTTGGGGGGACAACTATTTGGGCGGACTTGTGACGATATAACAAACGATTCATGCTACGGGGCTTACGCAACCCCGGTTGCGATCCAGATACCGAATACCGATTACCTTTACGTCTTTTACCGGGGCCCGGACAATGCCTTGAAGTATCGTTTGGACAACGGTAACTTCTGGAGCGAGGAAGGGGACCTGGGAGGACAAATGAGCAGCGATCCCTCTGTGGCGCAGATACCGGGCACGGATCAAGTAGAAGTCTATTACCGGGGAGCGGGGGCAGAGGATGGGGTTCTGATGACCCAACTGGGAAACTTAAATGTCTGGAGGAATGAGACGGTAGTTCCGGGGCCTATTGAACCGATAGCTGGTTACCGGTGCAATAACTATAATCCCCCTAGCGGATGCCTGGCATCATACTCCGCACCAAAGGCGTACGCCCTGGGGAACACCTTGTGGGTATTCTACCGGGAGGCCCCAAGCTTCGGGATAGTCGCCTTTCAAGTCGGCAGTACAGAATACCCGCGCGGCGGCAGTTACCCCGTAACAGACCCGATCGCTGCGCTGATTCCGGGCACGAACACACTACAGATTTTCTACGTAGAAGACACGGGCGCCGCCGACGGTTTTTTGGCGACCGAATGGTACCCGAATTAGGTGACCCGTCGCAAGAAAAACCTTCATAGGAACGTATTTCTCTAAACCGCGCCGCGCCCGCCAGTAAGCGGTTTGGACACGCTAAAGAACTTAATCTCCCATGCGCTGCCGGATCCAACACTCCGGCGGCGCATTTTGCTCTTAAACGTGCTGTTTGGCTGTAACGTGAAGCCGCTTGCGATAACCCGTGCTGTTCGGATCAAGCGCAAAACGTCGCCCTGCTCAGTGGGGCGATCATTCGCCTCCATTAGAACGCAATTCTACAAGGAAAATCACCATGAAAAACAAACTAACCCGCGGGTCCATTGCTTTGGGTCTTGGACTGATGCTGACCACACTCTGTCAGGCACAAACGGCGCCGGCTAAATTCGTCCCATTCAGGGACTTCGTCCAAAGCGTCAAGGGCACGGATGCCAGCGTGTTTCTTGCCGGCTCGGCCACAACTGCCAAAGTGAAAGAGCCCGCTTCGGTTGAGGAAATGCGCCAGCACCTTCTTAAGATGTATGACGGTGTGAGCGTGAGCCACAGCTACGTGCTCGGCTCGCAGACTTTTGATTGTATTCCAGTCGATCAGCAGCTATCGGTTCGGGCGCTCGGCCTTAAAACGATTGCTCAGCCGCCCGCCTTCAGCCCAAACGGGCCCGGAGGTGCAAACCCATCCTCTAGAGCCTCGAAATTATCGCAACTGCCGGCAGGTAAGAGAATTGATGACTTCGGCAATGCCCTGGGCTGCGAAAGCGGCACCATCCCGATGACCCGCATCACGTTGGAGCAACTCTCGCACTTCTCGAACTTGCATGAGTTTTTCGAGAAAGGCCCGAATGGCTCAGGGCGTGTTCTGTCGCAGAGCAAAAGTAATTACCCTACTCCTAATCCGTTCGACCACAAGTATGCCCACGCCGTCCAATCTGTGAATACCATTGGCGCCAGCACGAATATTAATCTCTGGTCTCCCTACATAAACACCGACATAGGCGAGATCTTTTCACTCGCTCAGTCGTGGACTGTAGGCGCTGGCGCTGGTCCCTTGCAGACCTTAGAGGTCGGATGGCAGAACTTTCCTGGCAGGACCGGCGTTCAGGGCTCGGTACCGTTCATTTACTTCACGGCGGACGGTTACCAGGCCACCGGCTGCTACGACCTGACCTGCCCTGGCTTCGTGCAAGTCGACAATAGCGTGACGTTCGGGGCTGCTCTCGATCCGAACAGCTACAGCGTCTTGGGAGGCCCTCAATCTGAGATCCAGGTTGGATATTTTCTATCGCAAGGGAACTGGTGGCTTAACTTTAACGGCACCTGGCTTGGCTATTATCCTGGGTCCCTCTATGGCGGAGGTCAACTCTCTCAATACGCCAACTACATCGATTTCGGGAGCGAGTCCGTTGGCGACACCATCTGGCCGGCCGAAGGCAGCGGATTGTTTGCTGAAAGCGGTTATAGCTTTGCTGCCTACCAGCGCTTGATTTACTACGTTGACCTTTCGAACAACTACGACTGGGCCAGCCTGACCCCCTCCATGCCATCGCCTTCGTGCTACTCGGTTACCGATCCCGCCTTCGATAACTATTCGGGAGCTTACTTCTTCTTCGGAGGACCGGGCGGCGGTAGCTGCGAATAGTGCCCGATACCGCCAATACCAAGCAAGGGCTCCGTATATCGCTTTGTTCAAAGCGGCGCGAAAGAATGGAGCCCTCGTTTTCGAGACTGACCTCGCTCAAGCTCATTTTGGATCTTTGGAGCAGCTCTTTCGCGCGCTCGAGTCGGCGTTGAAGTACGTACTGATGCGGGCTCGATCCAGTGTTGTTCTTGAAGAGCTTGGCAAAGTGATACAAACTGATGCCGGCCGCGTCGGCCAG
>JAFARV010000274.1 GCA_019245255.1 Acidobacteriaceae bacterium
GTTCTGTCGCCGAACACGTTATTCGATTTCCGGATTGGTTACACGCGTTTTATTCAGGCGGCATACCGCACTACGGTAAACAACTTCGACGACACTAAGCTCGGTTTCTCGCCCAGTTTCAATTCCGAGCGATTTAATGCACTTCCGCCTCGGATCATCGATGGAGTTGGTCTAAACCAGACCGGCATCTATCCAACTTTCGGCACGCGAAATCCCAGCCAGAATACAACCAATGTTATAAGTTTCGAACCGAGTCTTTCCTGGATTCGTGGTCGGCATTCTCTTCGTTTTGGGGGCGATGTTCGCGATATCCGGACCGAGGCCAATGGCGGATCCTTCATATACGGAGCCGGTGAGTTCACTTTCAACCCCGGTTTCACGCAAGCGGATCCGGAAGCGGCCAGTTCATCATCCGGAGCAACCATGGCGTCATTGATTCTCGGCGATCCCGCCAGCGGCATTATGTCTTATACGCCGCCCCTGGCCTTCCGTTGGGGTTACTACGCGATGTACATTCAAGACGACATCAAGCTGACTAACAGGCTGACAATTAACGTCGGGTTGAGATACGACATCGAGGGCTCGCCTTCGGAACGCTACAACCGCATGAACCGGGGCTGGAATTTTTCTGCCCCCAGTCCTCTCGCCGCGGCCGTTGCAAACGCAAACTCGTCCAATTGCCCGGCATGCGCCAACCTGACTGGCGGACTTCTTTTTGCCGGGACTAACGGCACCCCACGCAATGCCTTCGATATCCGCTATACCGACCTCCAGCCCCGCATCGGTGGAGCGTTCCAACTAACGCCGCTGACCGTCGTTCGAGGAGGTTTCGGAGTGTTTTATCTGCCGGAATCGGAGTACGGCGGCTCGCTCGGATTTGCGGCCGATACCAACTATGTCTCGTCTCTAACCGGTGGAGGGATCAACAATTTTATCCCGACGAATAATTTCGTCACGGGCAATCCATTTCCGAACGGCATTGTGCAACCCACCGGAAGCTCTCGTGGATATAACACGGCTCTCGGCAGCGGAGTTATTTTCGCGAATCCGGATCGCAAAATCCCTAACGTGTACCAATACTCCGGCGGAGTCGAACGACAGCTTCCGTGGGACACGAAGCTGGATGTCGAATATGTGGGTAGCCGAACTTACAACATCAATACCAATGACAACCAGGTCGGTGGAGCCCGTAACATCAACGTGAACACCGTCGCTCAGATTCAGCAGGCATTCGCGAATCCCTCATACTTCACCCAAGCCGTTCCGAATCCTTTCTCCGGATTGATTCCGGCCAATCCGTCTTTGAACGGAGCCACTATCTCCCGCCAGCAGTTGCTGTTACCCTATCCGCAGTTCACTAGCGTTCAGGAAGCATTCGAGTCGGTTGGCAAGCTCTGGTACGACTCTCTTCAAGTAAACGCGGTCAAGCGCTACAGCTCTCACCTTGTGCTTGCCTTGGCTTATACATTCTCGAAAACGCTCGATGGCACGCAATTTCTGAACCCACAAGATCCCCGGCCAACCAAAATGCTGTCTTCGAGTGATAGGCCGCACCGCGTAGTCATCAGCGGCGTATACCAACTGCCCTTCGGAAAGGGCCGCAAGCTCTTCGGCGGCGTGAACCGGTGGGAAGAACTGATTGTTGGCGGCTGGGAATATAACTTCATTGGAACACTGCAATCGGGAACACCGTTCAGTTACCCGACAAACGTGAACCTGATCGGAAACCCAACCGTACCGAACCAAAGCTTCAGCAATTACTTCAACGATTGCGTCGAGCAGGTGAACGGGACCAGCCTGGCGCCCAACGCGACTCGTACTGCGTTCGTCCCCTGCTCGAATCCCGCCTGGCAGATCCGAGCAAGCAATACCTTGCAGACGATTCCTTTCACGAGTTCAGTTCTGCGCAACCCGTGGCGTGCCCAATGGGATATGTCGCTGAACAAGAATTTCAACTTCACGGAGCGAATCAATTTTCAGTTCCGGCTGGAAGCGTTTAATATCTTCAACACACCGATCCTGGGAGCCCCTAACAACACTCCAACCAGCCTGAACTT
>JAFARV010000380.1 GCA_019245255.1 Acidobacteriaceae bacterium
CGCCCCAGCGTCCAGGAGCGCGCGAACGGTCCCGACGAAATCTCCCGAGTCCCGATGCCAGCCGTTTCCGGAGCCATAAACGGCCCAGGAGAGCGCGGTTCCCTCATATTCTTGTGACTTTACGTCCACATCCGGATGAAAGCGTAATATCTCGCGCGTCATCTCAGCATTGCCATTAAATGCCGCCCAATGCAGCGCTGTGGCTCCCATTTCTCCCGGAGTATCCACTGGCCAACCTGCCTCTAGCATCAGTCGCACGGCTTTCGTGTTGTTATTTTGTGCGCCGTTCGGCAGCTTTTGCTGATCAGCCTTGGACAGAGACTTCGTGGCATCCGGATGCCTGTAAAGGAATTCCTGAAACACGGTCTCGTCTCCCAACTCGCACGCCAATGCCAGTTTCAACTCCTCGGGAGTCCGCTGCATCAGCAATTCGAAAACTTCCTCGTGACCGAAATCGCGGGCGACCGAGTGCGCTGTACGACTCGCGCCCAGCTCCCATATGTAAATTGTTCCGCCGGAGCGAGGATCCCGCTTAGGAAACCATTCCTCCGATACGCTCATCCGGATACAACCAGGATCGATGTCAAGGTGGCGCCGCACGAGATCCATATCTCCGAGCGCTGCAGCCATTAGGAGGTCCGTTCGGCACCCGCGCGCAACCAGATACCGCGCCACATCCTGCCGGTCTCGCGGGTAGTGCCGCTTCTGCAGTACGCGTAGCATGTACTGCGCCGGGGTCGACTCATGATCCACGTCAAGCGCATCGATATCGGCCCCGTTCGCCAGCAGGAATTCCGCGAACTCCACGGTGGAAGCAAAATGCAGCGGGGTCTGCCCATCTCCGCCCCGTGCGTGAACCACGGTGGCATCGCTCACCACAAATTGTCGTAGCTCCGGCATCATGCCCAGCCGGGACGCGGAATGCGCGTCGAGCAACGCGCCGCGCGCCCTCAGAAAATTGGCCATGCCGGGATCGCAATCATCCAGCACGCCGAATCCGCCGGCCCACCATTCGGTTTTCTTCCGGATGTCTGCGCCCGCTCTCAGGAGTACATCAATTGTTTCGCGATCGCTTCGCTGTACCGCCGCAAACAATGCGTGTTGGCCGAAGCCGTACCCGGGCAACGGATCGTCAATGTTTTCCCTGAGTTCCGGATGCCCTTCCAGGACCTCGCGGACGCGTGCGGCGTCCGTGTCGCATACGGCCGCTTTCAAGGCTTCCGCCGGGCTGAGCGATATGGCCTCAACGTGCGCCTTTAGCTTTGCCCAACTGGCGAAGCCGTACTCATTGGCCAAGGCATGTTGGGCCTCTGCCAACTTGCCCACTCGCACGCTGCGCAACAGTTCCTTAGCTTGCTTTTTGAGATATTGCAGACTCGGTTTTTGAGGTAACTGACGAGACATATGCTCCTTCTTCTATGGCCCGGTGTCCGCTATGACGGGCAGAAGAGAAGTCAATGCTCGGTGCTACAGACTGGATTAGGCGGGATCATCCCTTTCCGCGGACAGGGTGCAACCTGAATTTGCAGCATTAAACATATCAAACATCCGAAGAGGCTGGAATCGGCTCAGAGTTCACGCGAGCTCATGCACCGCTCGTACGTAATGTATCTTACTTTTGCGCCTCCATCTGTATACGCATCTGCCGCCGGCGGAGATCGTCAAAGCCCGTGGTATAGAATGATTCGTAATTACATGCTCACGAGAATGGTTCTTGCCGAAGCGCAAAATCCATCGTGAAGCGGTTTGTATAATCGCGGATTAGACTTCTCCCCCGAGTTCCGTTTAACTTTGTCAGCTCCTTATGGCACAGATTTTTCGACCAAGCGCGAATACGATCGCAAAGGTATCGATAGCCGGCGTCATCCTGCTTCTGGCAACAACTCTCGCAGTGGCCTACATCATGGATCGGGGCCCCTGGACCACATCGGTGCGCATCGCTCCCGAGCAGCCGGTTCCCTTTAGCCACAAGCACCACGTGAAGGACGACGGTATTGATTGCCGCTACTGCCACACAGGCGTTGAAACCTCCAGCTACGCCGGCCTGCCGCCAACGGAAACATGTATGACGTGCCATTCGCAGATCTGGTCGAATGCTTCCGTGACCCAGCCCATTCGGGATAGCTGGTCGAGCGGGCGCTCCATCGAGTGGGTCCGCGTGCACGACCTGCCCGATTTCGTGTACTTCAACCACAGCATTCATATCAACAAGGGCATCGGATGTTCCACCTGTCACGGGCAAGTGAACGAAATGCCCCTGACGTACAAGGTGAACACTTTGAACATGAACTGGTGTTTGAACTGCCACCGGCAACCTGCACGGTTCATCCGGCCGCGATCGGAGGTGTTCAACATCGACTATCAATATCCCGACAATCAGCTGGAGTTGGGCCAGAAGCTCGTGGCCGAGTATCACGTGCAAAGTCTCACAGATTGCGTAACTTGCCACCGATGAAGGAATCCGTGCAGAAGAAATCGCCTTTTGTTCCTTTGGAATCGCTGCTTGAAGCGCCACGTAAGCGCGTAACGGATATTCAATCGCTGCGTGACAAGCTGGCCGCCGGCGATGGTCCGAAATTCTGGCGCACGCTGGAGGAAGCCGCCGAATCGGACGAGCTTAAGGACTACATCGAGCAGGAGTTTCCCGGGCTCTCGGGTCAAGTTCCCCAAGGCGTGGATCGCCGCAGCCTGCTGAAGGTGATGGCGGCATCGCTCGCGATGGCTGGCGCGGCGGCATGTACCAAGCAGCCGAAAGAATACATCGTTCCATACGTCAAGCAGCCTGAGAATGTGATTCCCGGACTGCCGCTCTTCTATGCAACGGCGATCCCGTTACGCGGCTACGCCATCGGTTTGCTTGTCGAAAGTCATCTCAACCGGCCCACGAAGGTCGAAGGCAATCCTGACCATCCTGCGAGCCTCGGCGCCACTGGCATCTTTGAGCAGGCCTCAACCCTGAGCCTTTATGATCCCGATCGCTCGCAGACGGTGCTGCACGAAGGCCGGCTTAGTACGTATCCGGAGTTCACAGGCACATTCAGTTCCGAAGCGCAGGGACTTGCTGCACGGAAGGGCGAAGGGTTTGCGATTCTGACAGGCGTAACCACCTCGCCGACCCTCGAATCGCAAATGAGCGCGCTCACACAGCAATGGCCCGCGGCGAAGTGGTACGTGCATGAGCCCTCTGTTAGTCCCGCGATCGCCGCGGCCGCACGAAAGATCGCAGGCGGCAAGAATGCAATTGTCACTTACAACCTCACAAACGCCGATGTGATTGTAAGTCTCGATTCGGATTTCTTAAACACCGGTCCCGGAGCGCTTGCTTATTCGCGGCAGTTCTCGGCACGCCGCTCGGTCGAGGGCGATAACAAGCGGAATCGCTTCTACGCCATCGAATCGACTCCGACCGTGAGTGGCTCGATTGCAGATCATAGATTCCGGGTGAAATCGGGCGAAGTAGCGGGCCTAGCATATCAGCTCGCGAAGGCATGCGGCGTAGCAAGCGCCAATGCGCCCGGGTCTGCGCCGGATTGGCTGAACCCGGTAGCGCAGGATCTGCAAAGCGCAAAAGGACGATGCGTGGTCGTTCCCGGTGAGTACCAACCGGAAGCGGTGCATCTGGCCGCGTATGCCATCAATGCGGCTCTCGGAAATGTCGGCCAGACCGTAAGTGTGCTGGAGGGCGTTGAGCCTGACAACACGCACACGATTGAGGAACTGACCAACGATCTGAACAGCGGCAAGATCGAAACGCTCGTCATAGTGGGGCAGAACCCGGTCTACAGCACTCCGGCGTCGCTGAACTTTCAGGATGCGATAAGAAAGGCCCGCCTGGTGGTGCGCCTCGGCCAGATGTTCGATGAAACATCACGCTTTAGTCACTGGCATGTCCCCGAAGCACACTACCTTGAAACATGGTCCGACTCTCGCGCATTTGACGGAACGGTCACCATCCAACAGCCGCTGATCGAGCCAATCTACGGGGGAAAATCGGGCCACGAGATTTTGTCCATTCTGCTCGGAAAACCCGATCAGACTTCGCACGACATCGTCAAGGGTTACTGGCAAACGCAGATTGAGGGCGATTTCAGCACCGTGTGGCAAACATCGCTGCATAACGGGTGGATCGCGGGAAGGAAATCGGCGCCGATCAATGCCGCGGGAGCCGTCACGCTGCCGCCGCTGCCGCAGGCGAACATCGAAGCGCGCGAGATTGTGTTCCGCCCCGACCAGACGATCTGGGACGGTGATTGGGCAAACAATGGGTGGCTCCAGGAACTGCCGAAGCCGATCACCAAAATGACTTGGGACAACGTCGTGCTGATCGGCCCGCAGGATGCCGCTGAGATGCAGGTCGCGGCGGGCGATTTGCTCGAAGTTACCGTGAACGGCCGCAAGATCAAGGGCCCCGCTTGGATTCAGCCGGGTCTCGCACGCGGAACGTTTACCGTTTCGTTCGGTTATGGCCGCACCGCTTCGGGCCGCGTCGGCACCGATATCGGCTATAACGCGTATACGATTCAGGATGCAGCATCGCCCTTCTTCACCACCGGCGACGTGAAGAATACCAGGGAGCATTATCGTCTCGCGAATGTACAGGAGACTCAGACCATGGCGGGACGCGAGCCCGTTCGCGCCGCTGATCTCGCCGAAGCACGCGAGCATCCGAATTTCCCGACGCTCGAAGAAGAAAACAAGCCGCTCGGAGTCGACCAAAGTCTCTATGATGCCTGGCAATATAAGGGCTACAAGTGGGGTATGTCGATTGACGTTAACGTGTGCACGGGCTGCAGCGCCTGCATCATCGCCTGCCAGGCTGAAAACAACATTGCCGTGGTCGGCAAGGATCAGGTAGCACGCGGCCGGCACATGCACTGGATACGTGTCGATCGTTACTACCACGGCAACGTCGACAACCCCGTTTCCTATAACCAGCCGGTGCCGTGCATGCACTGCGAACAGGCGCCGTGCGAAGTGGTCTGTCCCGTTGCTGCAACCGTACACAGTAACGAGGGATTGAACGAGATGGTGTACAACCGCTGCGTTGGCACCCGTTACTGCTCCAATAACTGTCCGTACAAGGTCCGGCGTTTCAACTTTTATCTGTACTCCGATTGGCAAACTCCCAGCCTGTACGGAGTCCGCAATCCCGATGTGACTGTGCGAAGCCGCGGCGTCATGGAGAAATGCTCCTACTGTGTGCAGCGAATACAGGAAAACAAAATCAAAACGGACAAGGAAGGCCGGCGCGTACGAGACGGCGAAATCCTGACCGCGTGCCAACAGGTTTGCCCGACCAATGCGATCACCTTCGGTGACCTGAACGACAAAGGCAGCCGGGTCGCACAGCTGCAATCTCTGCCTCGCAACTATGGTTTGCTCGATGATCTGAACACGCGCCCGCGCACCACATATCTCGGCTATGTTCGAAACCCGAATGAGGCACTAAGAGGTCAGAGTGGCAACAACAGAGAATCCTAATATCCCGGCACGGCTCGACCCCGGACCCGATCGCATCATCGGCCCCGGCCACGATTACCTGACGGTAACGGACCGCATCAACGAAGTCGTCTTCCGGCCCTGGAAAAAATCGCCGAAAAAATGGCTTGTCGGCATGTTCATTTCGTTTTGTTTTGTGAACCTGCTGATGCTGGCCATGGGCTTGCTCTTTTTCAAGGGCATCGGCATCTGGGGTGTGAACATCCCTATCGGTTGGGGATTCGCGATCGTCAACTTCGTCTGGTGGATCGGCATCGGCCATGCCGGTACACTGATTTCGGCCATTCTGTTTTTGCTGAAGCAGGACTGGCGAACCTCGATCAACCGCTTCTCGGAAGCCATGACGCTGTTTGCGGTGGCTTGCGCGGGCATGTTCCCGATCTTGCATTTAGGACGCCCCTGGCTGGCATATTGGCTGTTCCCCTATCCGAATTCGATGTGGCTGTGGCCGCAGCCTCGCAGCCCGCTCGAGTGGGACGTGTTCGCGGTTTCGACCTACGGAACGGTCTCTCTCATCTTCTGGTATTGCGGGTTGATTCCGGACTTCGCGAGCATGCGCGACACGGCGCCCACCATGTGGCAGCGGCGCACCTACGGCATCCTGTCGCTCGGCTGGCGTGGTTCCGCCATTCACTGGCATCGCTATCAGAAGGCTTATTTACTATTGGCCGGGCTTTC
>JAFARV010000512.1 GCA_019245255.1 Acidobacteriaceae bacterium
GTCGGTCCAATACAACATTCTGAAACGGGAAGTGGAGTCTAATCGGCAAAGCTACGATGCGATGTTGCAGCGTGTAAGAGAAGCGAATATCGTCTCAGCGATGCGATCAAGTAACATACGGATCCTCGATACGGCGGACGTCCCAGCGTTAGCTTCATGGCCAGATCTCAAGCTGCACTGCGCGCTCGGCTTTGTTACGGCTCTGTTCTCAGGTACATTTTTCATTTTGCTTCGGGAGAGAGCGAACCAGAGACTGCGTCAACCGGGCGAGTCGCGTCTGTGGCTGAATGTTCCCGAATTAGGCATTATTCCGGATCAGGGCCCAAGAAACCGGCATATAGGACCGGTTCAGCGGTTGCTTCGGCTCACTGCGGGTAGTCGAAGTGAGTCGTCCGGCCGCGATTTGCCATTTGCTCGCTGGGATGATGAGCAAAGTATGGTGGCCGACTCATTTCGCGCAGTGCTCACCTCCATCCTATTTTCCGGGCCGGCGGGCGAGTGTCCACGCGTCCTGGTCGTAAGCAGTGCGAATGCAGGCGAGGGAAAAACGACTATAACCAGTAACTTGGCGATAGCTCTTGCAGAAACGCGGAAGAAAGTGCTGGTTATTGATGGTGACATGCGAAGTCCTCGTATGCACGAAATATTTCAAGTCGGAAACGACCGGGGACTTAGCAACTTACTACAGGAAGAGCCATATCCGGAGGATAGCTTTTCGGGGACAGTGCGCGAGACCACAATTCCCGGATTGTTCGTACTTCCGAGCGGCCCTGCAATTTCAGCACCCGGAAAAATTCTGCATTCCGCTAATCTGTCCTGTTTGTTGAAGGATTGCCGTCTACTGTTCGATGCGGTTCTGATTGACACTCCTCCGATGCTGCAGATACCGGACGCACGTTTGATTGCGAGATTGTCGGACGGCGTCGTGCTTGTTACCAGAGCTGATCGCACGAGCCGAGGCGATGCCTGGGCGGCTAGTCAGCGCTTTGCAGAGGACAACACGAAACTGATCGGAACCATCTTAAATGACTGGACACCTACTGGCGGACGCCGGTACTACGATTACGTTCGGACTCACCAGCAGTTTAAGGATTCGTTTTGATGGATGCGGTTTCGGAGCCGAATCCCGAGCGGCGCGTTGAGTCCTACGGGCAAAACGCAACACTCAATCTCGTGGGTCAAATTGCAGTAGCGATGGCCGGGCTTCTGTGCCTGCCGCCGATTATCCGTGGACTACACCAAGATGCTTATGGTCTTCTTTCCCTGGCTTTGTCGGCGTTCGCGCTGTCGGCGCTTCTCGATTTAGGCTTGGGGCGAGCCACCACTAACGCCGTCGCTGAATGCATCGGACGCGACGAGAAGGACTCCTTGAGCGCGGTCTTCTGGCTCTCACTCTTGTTGCAAAGTGTGATCGGCATCTGTGCGGCGACTGTAATATTTTTGAGTGCGCCGGCTTTGGCGTCAACCGCCTTGCGCATACCAGCCTCTCTTCGCCATTCGGCGCTACTGGAGTTTCGGTTAATTGCTCTCGCGGTGCCGTTCATAGTTCTCAGCTCGGCATTCCGCGGTGTTCTGGAAGGCATACAACGCTTCGACCTTGTCAATTTGGTTCGGGTTCCCCTCAACGCCTCCGTTTACATTTTGCCTTTGGCCGGGATCTGGACACATCTCGGGGTGCCTGCCATCATAGGCACGCTTGTCGCGTCACGAGTTGTGGGAACAGCAGCGTATGTAGTCGGTTGCCGATTAGCGTTGCCGCATGTTTTCAAAAGGGTCCAGTTCAAGAGATCGACGTTCAAGAGATTGATTTCTTACAGTGGCTGGACTTCGATTACGAACATTATTGTTCCGGTTTACACTCAGCTTGACCGTTACTTCATAGGTGCAATGGTAGGCGTGGGTGCGCTGACTTACTACTCCGTTCCGTTCGAAATACTAAACGGGCTCTTTATCTTACCGATGAGCATCGTTTCCAGTCTTTTTCCTGTAGTGAGCGGGTTGCAAAAACACGAGGTCCGGCCTCACCTTGTCGCGATCTATGGCCGCCCTATTAAGTACATTCTGTTCTCTCTTGGGCCAGTTGCTTTTGTGCTTGCCGCGATTGCTCCGGACATTCTGCGGCTGTGGCAGGGACCGGTATTTGCTTCTCGGAGCGCGTTGGTGTTGCAGATCCTGCTTGCTGGGCTAGTGATTAACTCCGTAGGATGGGTTCCTGCCTGTCTGTTGAACGGCATGGTGCGACCGGATGTCGGGGCCAAGATCCTGGTGGCGGAGCTTCCGGTCTACTTCGGCCTTGCGTATGTTTTGATTTCGCACTTCGGCATAGTCGGCGCGGCCTTGACTTTCACTATTCGCGTCGCGTTTGAGACCGGGTTGTACTTCATCGCGTCGTTCCTGTTACAGCGCGGCGCGGCGCGAGCTTTGGTGGTTGCTATACCCATCCGTGCTCTGCCAGCAATCGCAACGTTCGCCGTGGCCGCGTTTGCAATGCAGAGGCTTAGCGGGAGTATTACGTGGCACATCGCATCGGCAATGGTTTTGCTCGCTGGATGTATTGGGTTTCTGTGGCGTTACGTGATGGACGCATCAGATCGCCGGTTCATCAAGGAATCGCTATCGGTACGCCGGATCTCGCTCGCGAACGGAATGATTCGAGACGAAGCTCAGGCCGCGTAGAGCTGCCAAAATGCATTTTGCCGCTCTGTTTGTTATCGCAGCGGGACTCGTGCTGCTGATTGTCTTGGGATTCCTATGGCCAAGACCTGAATACGGTCTGCTGGCCTGGGGCATCGCTCTTGGATTTCCAGATGCCGTAATTCCAATGGGCGCTGTCAACTTACGCATTGACGACGTTCTTTTGCTTTTGCTGCTGCCCCGCACGTTCATCTGGAGTATCGGCGATACGCGGTCACAGAAGAGCACGCGTGCAGTGCAGTTTGCTTTCTTGGGACTGTGCTGTTTCTCGATCGTGATCGAATTTCTCAACGGCAATCCGCCGCCAGGGTACGAGGTCGCAAAGATGCTCGGGTGCGGGTTGATTTTGTTCTCGCTGCCGAGGCTCGTCGAAGGACAGCGAACGCTGCGATTTCTGCTGGTCGGGTTAATGATCGGGGGAGTTGCCCTCACTTGCCAGATCGCTTACCGGCTGTTGCACAGTTCTGGAAACGTACTCGCTAACTTCCAGGAGTTAAAGAGTGCCGCAACATTTGCAACTTGGAATCCGAACACAATCGGGCAAGCAGGAATTCTTCTCGC
>JAFARV010000533.1 GCA_019245255.1 Acidobacteriaceae bacterium
GTTCCCGATTATTATCCCGTTTGCCGTCACATAACTCAGGTAATAGGTGGTCAAATTGGTCGGGGAGGCTAGAGTCGTATACTGTGCGCTTGCGATGCTGTATTTAAACGCTCCAGTCGAGTTGAAAACGCCATACACGTTTCCAGAATCGTCGATACTCGACGGCGTCGTACCGGTCGATCCCGGCGGATCAATAGTGGTGAACTGTGGGTTCGACGTAGGGTTATAAAGGAACCCATGCGTGACATTACCGCTAACATAAGTGCCGACTATCTGTCCGGCGCTGTTGATTCCAGTGGCATTCGTTTGCTGAGCGCCAGGATAATCGAGGGTTGTGTACGTGTAGTTGATCGCTGCACCCAGCGGATAGCCGGCCAACAAGGCCGCTACCACTGTGGACATTACGTGAACCCGAGATAGCATGATCCTTCTCCTCGGTAATCCTCCGGCGCGGCGCAAGTCGCGCGATTCGAATCACCGTAACGTTTACGACGGCTGCTGGAAAACCGTTTCACGGAAGTAGGCCGGCTAACTCCGGGGAGTCTCGTTACCCTGTACTCATGATTGTTTTCGTTACAGGAGCGACAGCAGGTTTCGGCACCGCCATTGCCCGCCGGTTCATTCAGGATGGCGCGAAGGTGGTCGGGACAGGGCGGCGAGAGGACCGTCTCCAGACGCTGCGGGCGGAGTTCCGCGGCGCCTTCCATCCACTGACCTTCGATGTAGGGAAACGCAACGACGTTGAACGCGCCGTGGCTTCACTTACCGGTGAATGGAAACAAGTTGACATTTTGGTGAATAATGCAGGCGGGGCCATCGGGCTCGACCCCGCTCACCAGGCGAACCTGGATGATTGGGACGCGATGGTGGACGCAAACTGCAAAGGTCTGATGTACTGCACTCGCCTCCTGCTGCCGGGAATGGTCGAGCGCAAGACGGGGCACGTGATTAACATAGGATCGGTTGCCGGCTATTGGCCATACCCGAGCGGAAACGTTTACTGCGCGGCCAAAGCTTTCGTCCGGCAATTCTCGTTGGCTATTCGCGCCGACCTGTTAGGCACAAACGTGCGTGTTACGGACGTCGAGCCTGGCCTTGCGGGTGGCACGGAGTTTTCTCAGGTGCGCTTTAAGGGGGATGAGAACCGCGTCGCGGCCGTGTATAAAGGCACGCAGCCCCTAACTCCGGAAGATATCGCCGAGGCAGTACACTGGGTTGCTACGCGCCCCGCGCATGTGAACATAAACACAATTGAGATTATGCCCACTTGTCAGGCATTTTCCGCATTGGCGGTCAAGCGCGACAGCTGAAAAGATACTGGGCCGGGAGCACCCGTGCCGATCACCGAGGGCGATAGGGCGGATTGTCTTCTCGTCAGGCGCTTGCGGTTCTTAGAGCCCGCGCTGCGGGCGATATCCGGGACGTACACGCACTTTGTACTTCCTCATCGCCTCCGATGTTAATTCCACGTGAATACTGCGGAAACCTTCATTCGGATTCGGCTGGGGATAGTAGGTAATGCTATAGCTGTTCCCGAGATCCTCGCGAATGGATTCAAATGCTTCGACTTGCTTCTGCCAGGTCTTTGCAAAGTAACTCTTGCCGCCGGTCGCAGTCGAGATCCGCTTAAAGATATTACTCGAAATAGGATCCTTAGTCAGCTCACTCGTGGAAATCACGTATATAGGAATCCCTTCGTCTTCGGCGACGGCACGGACATCGTCCGGCGCGACCATGCTCGCGTTGTCCGGACCATTCGAAAAGACGATCACCACCTTGCGTCCCGGCACGCGAGCGGCATCTCGCAAAGTAAGTAAAAGCGAGTTGTAAAGCGCTGAATCGTCGCCCGCGACGGCTTTTCGCAGTCCCTGAATAGCAACCATGCGATCACGAACCAAGGGCACAGCTCGGTTCAGATTCCGGCTGTACGTATACACGGCAACTGAATCCGCGCGGTCCAGCCCGCGTATGAAGTCCGCAATGGCGTCCGATGCGAAAACGAATCCGCGATACATGTAGTTACTGGTATCGAATAGTACAAATACGTTCGTTCCCGTCCCGCCGGAACGAAGATCGATAATATTGGGGTCCGCTTCGCCCTCCCTGTCAGCAAGCAAGCTGCGAATTGGCCGCGTTTCACCATTTTCGAGCACCTGCACGGGACTATGATTGCCCTCGGCGAATGTCGCGATCTTCTGTGAGATGTTGTCCTCGGAGATGTGAAAGTCCCTGGGTTTGAGTCCATTCACATACTTCCCTTTCTGGTCGAGAACTGTGAAGCTCAGGACCACCATGTCCACTTTTACTCGAAAAGTAGTCTGGTCCTGAGCATGAAGCCAGAAAGCAGTGCCAAGTGCCGCAATCGTCAGAGCGGCTGCGTAACGCGAAACATTTCTTGGGGTCATGACTTAGTTACCCGTTGTAAGTAAGGCAGCACGTTGTGAGTTAGGTGTTGCATTCTTATGCAGGACATAGTCCGATGTGGCATGGAGAGAGCGAATGATCGCCGGCCAGTCCTCCAGATGCGTTGCGAAGATGTTCTCTATCGAAGATCGGTTCCATTCGGGCACGTAGGAATCCAGTTCATCCGCCGGTACGCCCGCCTCGTCCGCTAGCGAAGCATAGTACAAGTTGTTCGATTCCCACGACTCAGCGAGAATCCGGCTGGAGTAACCCATCAGCGCGGGGAACGTTCGCAGATACAGCAATGCCGGACGATAAGAATGAGTCAGAGTCGGTTTCGGTGTCCCGAACGTTCGCGAGATGGCCGCATCTGACAGCAGGGCATTTCCGGAGCCGGCCATCTCACGAATTTCCGGCGTTGTAACGTCCGGTGATATCGAGGCGAGCTTGGGATCGGATGCCAGAGCATAAAGATACGAAGGCGGTAACTGGTTCAGCGCGCGGTTCGGCGAATCGCTACGGAGGCGTTCCTCGAATCGTTCAACCTGACCGGGCGCAAGGAAACGCCCGAGCGATTCTTCAACACTGGCCTCAATAGCCGGATTCAGCGCGGCGGCCGCAACCAGGTAACGCCCGCGCCGGAGGTGCAGCGCCACCCATCGAACCTGCTCTGGAGCGATGTTACGCCACCGCGTCACAGTTACATTGATAATCAGCTGTGGCACCAGATCTGCCCAGATTAGTGCCTGTTCCCGCCGGGGGCTTAGAAAGTTCTGCTCCGCTTGCGCAAGTGCATAGGGGAGAGAAATCAACGAGCCCGTCAACTTTCCGCCTGAGCTCGTCGGCCATCCAAGCCCGGACACTTCCGTGTTGCGCCAGTACTCTGGCGAACTCTCCGGTCCGACGAAGTCATGGGTCCGAACGAAGTTCGGGTTCGTGAGCAACACCTGCGCTCCGGCCGGTGCGTAATAGCAATAGAGCATGCCGACGAGGGTGTCTCTCAGGAACGGAGCCAAAGCCGCTCGCGGATCCTTCCTTTCAGCATTCTTTGTCAAGGTATCCAGACTGAACTTAAGTTCGTTCTCGACGTGTCTCTCGCTCCAGTAGCCAAGCGCGAGCGTGCTCCTCTCATCGCGAGATAACGAGCCATGTACTTCCTGGACCTCTTCAAGGCGTTCCAGCCGTTCATTTACAAACTTCGCCGTACGCCCGTCGATATTGCCTTTTGCGGCATGGTCGGCGATGTTGAACAGCGTATCGACCGGAATCAGATCCTGAGCATCGAATACGCGCAGGAAAGTGGATGCCGGAGAGGGCGGCATCGATTCGTCGTTACCCCGCACCGGCCCGGTAAGCAGCGCAATTAATTGCTCATGTAGTGATCCCTCTGGCTTGCCTCTTACCGCCCCGAGCAAGGTCTGCACGCCGCTTCGCCCAGCTGAAAAGATGTCCGCCTCTTGCTTTGCGTCCTCGAACGGGCGCACGATTTTTTCGAAGCTGGCGTCCCGGGCAGACTCTGGAATCGAGCCTTGGCGCGACAGGATGGTCCACAGCTCAACCAGGGCCTGGACAGTGCCGGCGACATCGGCTCTCGCTAGACTGTCCCGTCCGCTTGAAAGCTGCGTGCAAATATCCAGATAGGCCTGCATAGAACCTTCGCTCAATTCCGGCGAGTCGGCGAAGATCCTGTATTGCGCTCCGTAAGAACGGTACGCGTTGATCAAATGCGCGGCAAAGGTAGGCGATAACGGCTTTGCGCGGCCCCGGTCCACGTCGTTCAGAGCCAGGAAAATGTGTAACGGCTCGTTATCTGCGGCTTTCCTGCAAAGAGCAAACAACGCCTCCAGCAGATCGTCGTTATTTCGCCACGTATTTGCTGATCGGGTCAGCTTGCCGTCGTATTTGCCGTGAGGGTGCTTGAGGAAGAGTGTGCGCCAGATTTCGAGATTGCCGGGAATATGCGGCGTCCCGTTTTCTTCGATTCGCAGCGATGTTGTAAGCAATATCAGGTCTGTACTCGAACGGAACACTGGCCGTGCGGGACCCGGAGTCGTGATCTTGCCGCGCAGTGCATCATAGAACCGCTTTAGCCGGTCCGGCTGCGTCAGGTATGTGAAGGTGGGACCTTCGCTCAATCGCGAAAG
>JAFARV010000585.1 GCA_019245255.1 Acidobacteriaceae bacterium
CTCGTCAACAACTGCATATTCCCATCCATATCGGCGCAGATGCTGCGCTATATACGAGGCATTCGCCTCGAACTCATCCTGTGTGACGGTGAGACCATATGAATCCCAACTGTTCCAACCCATAGGTGGGGTCTCTGCAATGGGCCCCGCCTGGGCAGCGGCATCGCTCGCGAGTACAGCAGCCGCTAACACCGAGGCGGCAAATGCAGATCCTATAAATGCCTTCCGTAGTCGCTTCATGACCTCGACAGTGTATCGAATCACGCTAACAGGCGCTTACCCATAGAACGCTAAGTCTCCATCGCAGCAGCGTGCCGGCACCGTGCGATCCTGAAAGAGTCTGGAGGAGCCAAGTGAACGTGACGAAACTTTCCGATCTTTGTGACTCCGTATCGGCTGCGATCTCAGCTGTCCGGCAAAGAACTTCCGTGGCTACAGCACCCAGCGAGTGTCTGGATGCGATGTGGTGCCTGCAGGACCATTTGGAACGGCTACTCGATGCCCTGTCCGATTTTCCGGACGAAGCCAGCGACTTCCTGCACTCTAACTATTCCGATCTGACCGACGACATCCATAACGTCTTGGCGTTTGTCTCCGAATGTAAAGTATGCAGGAATACGGTAGTGGCGCAATCACAAAAGGCGATCGCGAAATCTCTGTCGAAAATCGCGGCGCTTCCGCAAATGGCGTGAAGCTCTCTTTGATTTAGTTGCCTAGGGCAAATCGCCGTTTCCATCGTGACCGTGCGCAAGGAGTTACGCGGGAGCAGCGTATTTGTGAAGGATTGCCTCCTTGACTCTCACCCTGCTCGCCGCGTCCGTCAGACTTGCGTCCTTTTCGATGGCTTCGAGCTGATCCGCGATTTCACTGTCCTTCACCGAGTTTCGAAACCATCGTGAGTAGTCTCCGCGCTTCAGGTGGAACATCCAGGTTTCGGCGTCGATGCCCTCGGCGATCTCAACAAACATGCTGAGGTTGTGAGCGGGAAGGTTCAGCTTGCCTTCCGGACCTCGGAATCGGAACATGCGTTCCTCCTCCAAACGTCCCTCGGCGTACTTGCGTTTGTGCCGGTGATGTTCGCTGCGCGACGGCACGGTCTTGACGCCAAATAAGAGGTGATCCTGATCGGTAAACCAGACCAGGGCTTCACTCCGCTCGAGGTCGCCGTCCGGTGCATCGGGAAGGTTTGCGCCAATTACGTTCGCAAATTCTGCTGCCAGTAGTTTCGGCTCGCGTCCGACTACGACCACGGTGTTGATCTTTCTTAGCACCGTTGGAGACGTGTGGCCGGGGTGGACTGTGATCAGGACTACGTTGTTCAGCTGCTCAGTAATCGCAGATGGCGCGAGGCCCCACTCCGACGGAAGGACGTGGTGAGCTTCATCAATGAAGAGCCAGTGTGGACGCCCGGTGCGCAGCCGCAATTCTTCGAGCGCAGTCACGAAAGAGATAAAGGAATTGGGGCGATCCCCGGCCGGTACCGCAATGAGATTCACCACCACGTTGGCATCGGGATCCTGCAAAATCTGCATTACTTCGGCAGGTGAAGGCGCGTGCTTCTCGTCGCCAACGGTTCTGTAGTTTTCCAGTCCCTCGTAGTCGCCTTCCGGATCAATGAGGCAGACCTGATAGCGCTTTTGAACAATCTGCTCGACAAGGCCGGTTACGAAGGTCGATTTGCCGGATCCCGATTGGCCACAGATCAACAGATTGGGTCCATAACAAGGAATGGTTATCTCGTTCTGGTCGAGACTGCCGATCGTAATGCACCGGCGGGGAGAGGTGATATCGACATCCGAAAGATCAGTAGCGATCAATCTGTCGATCGTTTCAGCCACTCCGGCCCCGCGCGCGCCTTCGGTGACGATGGTGGCGCGCTCTTTCAAAGCGGGAATTGCGTTAGCGACGGCGACAGAGCATTCGCAGCTTTCGAGGAAAGCATGATCGTTTTCCGCGTCGCCGATGCCCACAACGTTGTGGCGCGATAACTTCAAGTCATCAAGCGCGGCGCAGAGACCCGTCATCTTGTTGACGCCCGGCGGCAAGATCATCACCGCATCCTTATTAAAGATGACCTGCAACTCCAATCCGGCATCTCTGATTG
>JAFARV010000614.1 GCA_019245255.1 Acidobacteriaceae bacterium
CGGCGGCGAGATTGATCTCAAGGTCGATCCCCGATGGCAGCCCCGCCCGGATGTACTTGGCGCTTCCACAATTGACGGCCCATATCCGACGAAGCCAGTGGAACTGGTCATTGAAATCCTTTCCGACGATCAGTTCCGGTATGTGCACGAGAAGTGCCGGCACTACCACCGGATCGGCATAGCCGCTATCTATGTCGCCGATCCGGAGCAACGCCGCTTATGGCAGTGGAATCCAGAAAGAGAGAACCTCGACCCTGTTGAGAACGTCGTTCTCCCGAACGCCGTACCCTTGACCGGCGCCACCATCTGGGCTGAATTCGAGCGCCGGATCGTACAGCGCCGCGCGGATTAATCCACTGACGGCAGCGCCGTTGCCGGCCGCCGATACCGCCTCGCTCCATAAGAGCAGTCGCAACTGCGGCAATGCGCCTGGTTGGCCGCATCTGTCCGTTCCGCCAACTCGGTTCGTTCGGTAATTTGGCCCGAGCTTGGATTACGCGCTGTGCAAGGCGGCTGAAGCTTCCGGCGTATCTCAATACAAACCGTGATGACAGCTACCCGGGCGTGTGCGTGGCTGTCCTGTAACTGGTTCGAATCTCTCCCTTTCTGAATCCGCCCCGTTTTCAGCGCTTTAGACTTCTTGTTGGCGCGCATCTGAACACCCGGTCGTGAACATAGACACGCGGGCGGAAACGCCCGCTCGTTCTTTCACAACTGAATATTTCGCGTGCGGCATCAGCTTCGTCCGGCAAGATCCTTAGCGCTAACGCATTCGATATGATCGGGGTTCTATGCCTCCGCACCCGCAGAGGGCACGTTTGCATTTACCGGAGCATCTTGAGCTCCATGAAATGCAAAACCCGCCGTTCGAGCGGCGGGTCGGCGTTGCTGTGGAGCTTAGAAAGGAGGCCGCATGACAATGGACTTCCTTGTGCTGCTCGTCTTCGGGCTTCTGGTGCGACGACGACGGACAGAGCTCAATATCACTATTGAGTTGTAATCCGAAGCGGGTGGCTGAGCCACAGCCGTCCGCTCAGCTCTAATATCTCACTTTCTTAAATTTCGTGGTTTCGGTTCGTTCGGTATGGTGCTCCGCCGCCAATCCCTCACATCACCGCTTCCACCATCTCCGGAACTTGTAGCGTCAGCACGATCCGTTGGTTCTCATCTACCCGCACCGCATAGGTCTTCAGCTTGCATGAGCCGCCGCCGGCTTGGCTGGCTGTAAACGATGTCGGCTCGCCCGTCGACACATCGAACTTCCACGCATGCAGCGGACAAATCACCGTTGTCCCGCCCACCAGACCATCGGCAAGCGGCCCATTCTTGTGCGGGCAGTTCGCCTGCACTGCAAACACCCCGCCCGATCGCGTGTGAAATACCGCCACACGTTCGCCTGCCACTTCAAAGTTGCGCCCCTCGCCCGGAGGGATCTGGCTCAAAGGCCCCAACGTCATTTCCAAATCAGTCGCTGTCATTGAATCACCGGGAGCAGGGAAGCAAATTCCGTCGGCCGCGCCGCCGTATACGCCTCTTGCCATGGATCGCGATAGGCCGCAATCGATGCCTCAATCGCCGCATCCAGCCGCGCCGCAATCCCGTCACTGTCATCCACCACCACGGCTCGAATCTTCTCAATCCCAAGCCGCTCGACAAACCCGTACGTGCGCTCCAGATATTTCGCATTCTCGCGGTAATACTGCATGAATCGCGCCGAGTACTTCAGCACCTCCTCATGGCTGTCGACAACACACAGAATGTCGCCTTTCCGCACATGCGCACCCGCCGCGCCGCCAACATAGATCTCCCACTTACCGCCCTCGACCGCCACCGCGCCAATGTCCTTCACCATCGCCTCCGAGCAGTTACGCGGGCACCCGGCCGTTGCCATCTTCACCTTATGCGGCGTATCGATGCCCTTGAACTTGTGTTCGATCTTGATTGCCAGCGTCGTACTGTCACCCACACCGAAGCGGCAGAACTCGCTACCCACGCAGCTCTTGCATGTTCGATAACTCTTGCCGTACGCATGGCCGGAAGGAATCCCGAGGTCCTTCCAGATCTTCGGCAGATCGTCCTTCTTGACGCCGAGTAAGTCGATGCGCTGCCCGCCTGTGAGCTTCACCATCGGCACGTTGTATTTTTCGGCAACATCCGCAATCCGCCGCAGTTCCGCCGGATTCGTTACCCCGCCGGCCATCTGCGGCACCACCGAGAACGTCCCATCCTTCTGAATGTTGGCGTGGACGCGCTCATTGATGAACCGCGCATCGGGTTCCTTCTCGTATTCGCCGGCCCAAATCGTATTCAGCAGCGAAGCGAGCCCCGGCTTGCTCGCCGGGTCCTCTTTGCCTCCTGCCAGCTCGCGGAACACGGCCGAGACTGACTTCAGATCTTTCTCAAAGCACGCCTTAATCAGCTCGGGCTTTGCAAGCGGCACGCCCGGCACATAGTAGTGAACCGAAGGATCTTCCTCCACCTCGCCGCCGCATGCAAACTCGACGATCTCCGTTACTATGCTCTTGCAGGATCCGCACCCGAGCCCCGCGCGCGTGGCCTCCATCACAGCCTTCGGGTTACGTTTACCCGCTTTGACGCAGCTCATGATCACGCCTTTGCTGACACCGTTGCAGTTGCACACCTGCATATCGGCCGGCATCTCTTCAATCGTGATCTTCTTCGATGGCGCACCGATATCGAACAGCAGCGTCAAGCGGTCTTCGGGCAGCGGTGTGTTCCGGTCGAAGGCCTGCATCAGATAAGCCGCTTTGCTGATATCGCCGAGCAAGATGCCACCGACCAAGCGGCCGTCACGAATGATCAGCTTCTTATACGTGCCCTTCCTCGGTTCGGTAAACTGAACAATCTCGTCGCGCTCGTCAACGGGTTCTGTGATACCCATAGCGGCCATCTCGACGCCCATCACCTTTAACTTCGTCGCAACCTTCGAACCGTGATATGCCGCAGTCGGATTCGCACCCGTGATGTGGTCGGCCAAAACCTTCGCCTGCTCCCAAAGGGGCGCAACTAACCCGTACACGTGGCCGCGATGCTGAGCGCACTCACCAACCACATAAATATCCGGATCGTCGAGCGAGCGCATCTGGTTGTCGACAATCATGGCCCGCTGCACGCGCAATCCACAGCGCTGCCCGATCTCGGCATTCGGCTTGATACCAGCCGCCATCACGACCATGTCGCACTGCAGCACGCTGCCATCGGCGAAACGCAACCCGGTGACACGATCCTCGCCGAGAATTGCCGTAGTGTTTTTCCCGAGCAGTACGCCGATTCCCATCTGCTCCATCGTTGACTTCAAAATCGCACCGGCCTGCGGATCGAGTTGCTGATTCATCAGATGCTGGCTGCGATGAATGACATCCACCTGCAGGCCGTAGTTCTGCAATCCGCGCGCAGCCTCCAGTCCGAGCAAGCCACCGCCAATAATGGCCGCGCGCCCGCGCGTGTTCTTCGCGTATTCGGCAATCTCGCGGCAGTCATCCAAAGTGCGGAACACAAACACACCTGGCTTGTACTGCCCGTCCGGCAGAGTCAATCCATCCACGGGCGGCACATAAGAGCGGCTGCCTGTCGCAATGATCAGCTTGTCGTACGGTTCAATGCTGCCGTCCGCGCCCAGAACACATCTGGATTTGCGCAGAATGGACTCGGCGTACACGCCTACATGCAACGTAATGTTGTTCTCGCGATACCACTCGATCGGGTTCAGGAAAATTTCTTGTTCCTGTTGCGAACCGTTTAACACGTTCGACAGCAGAATACGGTTGTAATTGCCGTATGGCTCATCGCCAAACATGGTGATGTCGAACAGATCGTTGCCGCGGCGGGCCAGGATCTCTTCCACCGTCCGCGCACCGGCCATGCCGTTTCCGATGACGACCAGGTTCTTTTTCTTCTTTGACATTACTTAGATCTCCACGAGCCCGATGTCCAGCACAACGGCGCTCCGTAACTTCTCCGGCGCCGCAATCAGAATCTCCAAAACGGTTTCTGGTTCCAGGTCCTCCACAACGGCCAGTTCCACATGCGCCCCTGACTTGGCGCCCACCGGGAAGTAGCGCATCGGCTTCCCGTTCCGTTCGAATAGCAGGTAAATCAACTCATCAGTTGGATTACCCGCGCGGAAGTAGATGAGCTGGGACCGCTTATCGAACGGCACTTTGTAAGTAACTGCCGGTTGAAACGGCCGTGGCTGGCCGAGCCCCGCGCCTTCAAAGGAAAACAACCCCTGTACAAACTTAGGTGTCTCTAACATCCGGCGTCCCTCTCAATACGTGCCGCGCAGATTTTGAACTCAGGCATCCGCGATGTCGGATCGAGCGCCGGATTGGTCAGCAGATTCGCGCGGCCCCGTCCTGCAAAGTGAAACGGCATGAACAGCGTGTCCATACGAATCGCGGGCGTCAGTTGCGCCCGCACACTTGCTGCCCCGCGTCGTGTAATTACGCGCACCGGATCCCCGTTCGCAATGCCGTAAGACAGCGCCATCGACGGATGCATCTCGACGAACGCCTGCGGGACCGATTCGTTCAACTGTCGCACACGCCGCGTCTGTGTGCCCGACTGATATTGCTGCATTACGCGGCCGGTTGTGAGATATAGCGGGAACTCTTCGTCGGGCTCTTCTGCCGCGCTCCGGTACTCCACGGAATGAAACCGCGCTCGTCCGTCCGGTGCGGCAAAGGAATCGAGAAACATGCGTGGCGTGCCGGGGTGATCCTCAGCCGGACACGGCCAGAACACACCGTTCTCTCGTTCAATGCGCTCGTATGTAATGCCGTAGTAATCGGCTGCGCCGCCGGCCGTTGCGCGGCGAAGTTCCGCGAATACTTCCCGCGGCTCGGATGAAAAGTACTCGCCCGCACCTAGCCGTTCCGCAATCGCGTGTATTGTCTCGAGATCCGACCGGACACCCTCCGGCGCATCCATTGCGCGGCGTCTGCGCAACACACGGCCCTCGAGATTCGTCATGGTGCCTTCTTCTTCCGCCCATTGCGTCGACGGAAGCACCACATCGGCAAGCTCCGCCGTTTCCGATAGAAAGAAGTCCGACACACACAGAAAATCGAGTGCTTGCAACCGCTCCTCAATATGCCCGGCACGTGGAACCGAAACCGCGAGATTCGAACCGAAGACCAGCAAGGCACGCACGCCGTCTTCTGTCCCAAGCCGGTCGAGCATCTCGTAAGCCGAGCACCCCGGGCCCGGAATGATCTCTTCCGGCACGCGCCACACGCTCGCGATGTAGGAACGGTGATCCGGGTTGTCGATCTTGCGATAGCCGGGTAACTGATCGGCTTTCTGCCCATGCTCGCGGCCGCCTTGTCCGTTGCCTTGCCCGGTCAGACAACCGTACCCGCAATATGGCTTTCCCGCTTTCCCGAGCCCGAGCGCAAGGTTGATGAATGCCAGAACGGTATCCACGCCTTTGCTCTGCTGCTCCGGCCCGCGTGCGGTCAAAATCATCGCCGTCGATGCGTTCCCGAGCAACCGCGCCGCGGCATAGAGCTGCTTTTCAGAAATGCCCGTGATGCGCTCGACACGATCCGGCCAGTAGCCCGAAACGGTCCGGCGCACGCGGTCGAATCCTGATGTCCGGCTCGCAATGAATGGTTCGTCGAGCAGGCCTTGCTTCATCGCGATATACAGCAGCCCGTTCGCAAGCGCCACATCCGTGCCCGGGGTGATCTGCAGATGCATTGTGGCTGCTGCGGCCGTGGGAGTCCAGCGCGGATCAACGACAATCAACGAACCGCCATTTTTCTTCTGCTCCTGGAAATACTGCATGATGGGCGGCATCGTCTCGGCGACGTTGCTGCCAACCAGAAGAATGGTTTCGGCGTGTGGAATATCGGCTAAAGGGAAGGGAAGACCGCGATCGATTCCGAAGGCTTTGATCGATGCCGCTGCGGCCGATGACATACAGAAGCGGCCGTTGTAATCGATCTGTGAAGTGCGCAGCGCAACGCGCGCGAATTTCCCGAGCGAGTACGCTTTCTCGTTCGTCAATCCACCCCCGCCAAACACGCCCACCGCATCCGGCCCATAATGCTGCTGAGCGCTGCGAATGGCCGCCACGATGCGATCGAGCGCCTCATCCCAGGTCACCGGACGAAGCAGCGCGCCTTTGCGATCACGCAGCAACGGTGTGGTCAGGCGCTCCGGGTGCGCGAGCAACTCAGTTGCAGTCCAGCCCTTTTGACAGAGGCCGCCGCGATTCGTCGGAAAATTTCGCGCCTGTACCGTGACGCCTTCTCCATTCGCAACCAGTGACATTCCGCATTGCAAGGCGCAGTAAGGGCAGTGCGTGTCGCACGTGTCCACAGTTTGAGATGTGCTATTCGGCCACATAAGCGGGCTCGGTCAGAGAAGCGCCGAGGCTTAGTCCCGCGCGTTCCGCCGCGTCGGCCGGCCAGGTCTTGCGCCACACCTCTCTCAAAAGGATGAGCGCCGTCAGGCCGCACAGAAACAATCCTGCAATTACCAAGAAGCCGGTTGAGAACGTGCCTGTCCGGTCCTTCAAAGTGCCCATGAGTGAAGGCAGTAAAAAACCACCAAAGCCGCCCGCGGCGCCGACAAGCCCTGTCATGATGCCCACACGATCGGGAAACCGCTGCGGCACTAACTGGAAGATCGACCCGTTGCCCATCCCGAGCATGGCCATACAGATCGCCAGAAACCCAAGTGCCACTGTCGCGGGTGGCAGCGTCGCAACCATGCCCACCGAAACGATCGCGATCGCAAACAGCAGCAGCAGCATGCGATAGCCACCGATGCGATCGGCCAACATTCCGCCCACCGGCCGTAAAAAGCTGCCGAATAGAACGACACACGTCGTGAAGTCGCCGGATTGAATCTTCGTCAGGTGATATTGGTCGTGGAAGAAGATTGACAGATAGCTCGCGAACCCGCTGAAGCCGCCGAACGTGAGGCTATAGAGGAAGCAAAACCAGGCGGTATCGCCGATCTTGAGTACAGAAGCGTAGTCGCTCCACTTCTTCACACGCCGTTCACCGGGCGCGTCCTTAGCCAGAAAGAAGAAGATCAGCCAGACAATGATGATCGGGATGGCCGCGATCGCGAACACGTTGCGCCATCCGAGCGCTTGGGCCAAACGCGGCGCAAACAACGTCGCAAGCAGCGTGCCGGAGTTGCCCGCTCCGGCGATTCCCATCGCGAGCCCCTGATGTTCAGGCGGATACCATGCGCTTGCCAGCGGCAATGCAGCCGCAAAACTGGCGCCGGCGATTCCCAGCAATAATCCAAGTGCGAGAAATCCTCCGAAACTCGCTGCGAATTTCCATGCAAGGATGAGCGGGATTAAGGTGAGCGCCATTCCGGCGAGTCCCGTGCGCCGCCCGCCGAAACGCTCCGTGCTCCAGCCGAGAATGGGGCGGAAGAACGATCCGCCTAATAAAGGAAGCGCGGTAAGAAAACCCTTCTGGGTGGCAGAAAGGTGAAAGGCTTCGCCAATGAATGGACCGAGCGGGCCGAAAATGACCCATACCATGAAGCTGACGTCAAAATACAGAAATGCCGAAACCAGCGTGGGTACGTGGCCGGCGTTCCGAAACGAGCGTAGTGACACGTATCGCGCCTCGCATGCAATGAATTTGTAATTTGCTGTTTCGCGGACGGTGCGAAAGAGGTTCTACGCAGAGGGCAAAGGACACTCCGACTGAGGCGAGTCCTTTGTATCTTCAGCTTAGCGAACTCGGTAAGGGGAAAGCAAGGCATAAGTCTTGTCTAACGCAAGATGAGCCTGAAGGGTGGAGAGGGATTCCGGCTGCTGAGAATTGCGAAGCGGGTATAGAATGTCAGCGCATGGAGGGGTGGTTAATGCGGCGAGTCTTATTGCTTTTAGTCACTTCGTTCGCCTTGCATGCAAGCACGTTTACGTACTCGTCTTGTACCGCAGGAACTACAACTGAGACGCCTTGCCTTGGCAATCCGTTGTTGACCACTGGACTTTCCGGTCCGAACTACTTCGTGTCCGCTTTTGCACACGCGTCCGACACACCGGCAGGAAACATCTCGGCGCTTGCGGAGACGACTGGAAGCTACGTTTTGCCTTGTTTAGGTTGTCCTCCCCCACCGCCGCTTCTTGCTGCCTCCGCACAAGCCCTGGTAAACGATACGTACCTCACGAACGGCCCAGTCCGGCCCGGGTTTATTCAACTCAGCGTTTCGATTACTGCCGAGCACGTTATCTTTGCAGATGACAGGATTAGCGACGGGCCGTATCAATACGATACCTGTCCTCCCGGGTCCTCGACGGGGAGCGAAGGATGCAGCGGTTCGGCGCTGCTTCCCTTTGAACTGGGGATCCCCTTTGAAATGTCCGTAGCTGCGCCCGTGGAACCGTCCGGCGTTTTGATCATGCCCGGTGATCACGGCGAAGGTGGAATCGCTTTCGTAACGCTGACCTTCAGCTTATTCGAATCGGACGGAACGACTGCTGTGGGGTTCTATCCCGCTCCCGAACCTTCGACATACGGTCTCTTATTATGCGCGTTGGCAGTGTGCGTATTGCGGCGGACTACCCTCAGCTCGAGAAAGAAGACTTTCCGGCCGTTTATGCCTACGCTGCCGACCGCCTCCAATTGGACTCGGCGTCCTCACATAGATGAGGCTCAGCAACAACGACACCCGGCTACCTTAACCGCCAATAGCTGCCGTGAAACACGGATTCGATATTGATCACGTCCTCCACAATGCGATACACGATGAGGAAGGGCGGGTGGATCAGTTTGCGGGCGCCATGCTCGGCTACACGCCCCAGATTCGGGTACAGCGCCAAGCGCTCGACCGCTACGATTAATTTTTCAACTGTCGCGCTTGCCGCGTCCGGATTATCGCGACAGATGAAGTCGTAAATCTCCTCCACATGCGCCGCTGCTACTTCGGTCCAGCGAACTCTCACTTCTTCCTGCGGGACGCGTGACGCTTGGCAATACGAGCTCGCAACTCATCAGTCGTGATTGTCCGGCCGGCTTCGGTGTCAGCCCTGCCCTTTTGCATCTCAGCAAGTTGCCACTCATGCATCTCAATGTATTTGCTGATGGCATCATTGATCACCCAATTCCGGTTGCGGTCTAGCGACTCGGCGATCTGGTCCAGCCTCTCGACCACCACGTCGTCCGTGCGTAAGCTCACCAGAGTATTCATACTTCTATTGTAGTGCTCTGTATTATAACTGATGTCGTACGCATATATACACTGAGGATGGAGCGTGCACATGAGCGCAACCAGGACATCGATCCGGCTAGATACGAAACTTGCGGATGAAGCGGCTAAAGTGCTCGGTGTCAAGACGAGAACAGAGGCGATTCACATGGCTCTGCGTGCAATCGTGGCATTAGAACGCTTCAAGAAACTGATGAAGAAGCACGCTGGCACGTTAAAGCTCGAAGGAGCCGGCGGGTGAGGTGACCATCTTTGACACTTCCATTCTGGTGGCTTACTTGAGACGTGGCGTGTACCAGGAAAAGTCGACGGGCTCCATGACCTGCTACGCAACTCCTCGGTGGTTTTAGCCGAGCTTTTGGCAGGGGCGAAAGAACCTGCCCGTCCTGACACCAACGGGGAAGAACTGGACAGAATCCGGCCGACTGTTGGCGTCGTCGCGCAATCGTTTGCTCGGCACGGTCGCGAGCGGATCTAGCAAGAAGAGGATGGATTTAAAAGCAACGAGCATTATAGGAATGATTCTGTCGGCCATCATATGTCATGTCACTTTTCGTGCCGGTTAAATAGGTAAGAAAGAGATACTGAAAAGAGCGTACGTCCGATGACAGCAATTGCGGCGCATCCACGAATCACAATCGAGGCCGGAAAACGCGGTGGGAAGCCGTGCATACGCGGCCACCGAATTACGGTAGAAGAAGTCCTCCGGTGGCTTGCTTCGGGCGCTTCTGAAGATGAGATCCTCGCCGACTACCCTCAGCTTGAAAAAGAAGATTTTCAAGCCATCTATGCATACGCTGCCGACCGCCTGCATTTGGATTCGGCCGCCTCACAGTAGATGAGGCTTCTTTTTGACGAGAACCTCTCGCCAAAGCTCCTGGCACAGATTGCAGACTTATTCCCGAACTGCGAGAATGCGCTGCTGAATGGGCTCGCACAACGCGGCGACTCCGCGATATGGGAATACGCACGCGCGAATCAGTTGACGATTGTGACCACTGACCAGGATTTCAGGACATTGTTACAGCAGTGGGGGCATCCGCCTAAGGTCATTTTGCTCCAGAGCTGGACATATCCGACGCGCATAGCGGCGCGACTGCTTCGACAGCAAGCGGTGCGTATAGCGGAGTTCGAGACGTCAAATGAAGGCTTGCTTGTCCTTCCGGCGTAAACCGGATTGGCATCGGGAGGGAGTTTTACGCCCGCCGTCCTCGCTTTTATGAGCAGTCTCTATGCTGATTGACTGTCGAATTGCCAAGTATTAAGCCAGCAATCCGCGCTGTCGGACCAGTAAAACTGTGTTTTGATCTGCGGGTTAATGTGAAGTACCTTCGCCTTGATTAGATCACATTCAGCCTCAATCTCGGCCTGTGATCGGTCGCCTCGAAACACCGAGAATGCTATACAGCGCGTGGCGCGGCAAATGCGATCCAGAATGTGAGCATCATTGTCGTTCGCTGACCAGCCATAAACTGCGCACGTATCCCCCAGCGAATCAGGGAGCATGACTTCGTTGTAAACCGTGTGGAGATACCCACTTCGTGAGATTGCACGCTCTTTCTGATCTGTCTTCCCCTCACTAACGAACAGCGGCAAATTGTCGCCTGATTGCCAATTTTTCAGAATGCAATCCAGCAAACTAGCGGTATCGCGGATAACCTTGGATTCGAAACCGTCAAGGGACGTTGTGAGCACCAAGTTACCGTGCGGGTAGAAAACAAGTGTAGATCCCGCCGCAGCACGGTACGGCTGTCGCATTCGACGCCAATTGCGATCGAATACACCGTTCACAAAACAGTCCTTGAACCAGTTCGGGAAGTAGGTGGTGTTGCTTTCCATCATTGCCCAGTAAACAATGAGATCGTAATTGAGGGAAAGCACAGTCTGGAAACATTTCATGAATGTGGCAATGGGCCTAAGATAACCCCTACTCGTGTCGAAGCTTGTGTGCTTAGCACGGACCGCTCCCACGAGAGCTTTCTTAACGTCTCTATAAGCCCGGAACGTAGCCTCATTAGGAACGCCTAACGCTTTGTTCACGACGTACGCGTGCCATATCACGTTCAGGACGAGCTCGAAATCCTCGGTGTTGAGGTCATCAAATACCATCTGGATGTCTGGTGTAATCAGCCTTCCTCGGCAGCTGCATCTTTTAACGAGCGATACGAGAAACACTCGTCGATCGCCATGCTAGCCCCATTCCCTAAGAGCAAAGTATCGCCATATTGACCCTTGATATCGGTCCATTCGTAGATGGTCGGCATTTGCCCGAAAGCCCTATGATGTAGTTTAGCTTACAGAAACGTACATCCTTCGTAATTGCCCTGACATCCATCCTCCTTCTTGTTGATCCGCTCGCGGCCGTGCCGATCCTCCTGGCCATGATGGACGGGCACGATAGCAAGCACCGGAAACGAATGGCGAGACGCGCAGTCTGCGTATGTACAATACAGATGGAGTGTATGCACATGAGCGCGACCAGGACATCGATCCGCTTGGACATGAAACTCGCCGATGAAGCCGTTAAGGTACTGGGTGTGAAGACGAGAACAGAGGCGATTCACATGGCTCTGCGTGAAATCGTGGCGCTAGAACGCTTCAAGAAACTGATGAAGAAGCACGCTGGCACGTTAAAGCTCGAAGGAGCCGGCGAGTGAGGTGATCATCTTTGACACTTCCATTCTGGTGGCTTATTTGAGACGTGGCGTTTACCAGGAAAAAGTCGCCGGAATCCATGATCTCGTACGCAACTCCTCGGTTGTTTTAGCCGAGCTTTGGCGAGGGGCAAAAGAACCTGCCGAGCGAGGATTCCTCGAGCGCCTCGAAAAGAATCTGCCCGTCCTGACACCGACGGGGAAGAACTGGACAGATTCTGGCCGGCTGTTGGCGCGTGTGAACAGGGATGCCGGATTTACGCCTGAAAAGCTACGCGATCTGCACTTTGACGTATTGATAGCCCTGACTGCGCGGTCGTACGGCGCCCGGCTGATTACCGCAAACAGAGCGGACTTTGAATTGATCCGGCGTTATCAGAAATTCGATTTGGAAGTCTGGGAAACGGCGCGTACTTGAGCCAGCAGGCTGATGGTGGCCTACAACTCGTCTTCCGCCCGCGGCGGCATTGCGCTCACACTTTTTGAGAATAGAACGGACTCGGCCATGGTTTTGTCGCTTCTGCTTACGTTCGATCCGCTTAGAGTTGTACTATTTGTTAATTCGAAGTCCTCGAGACAGTTACATGACGCGAGGCATCACCGGGATTCCAGATTGGAAGATAGCGGTACATGTTTCCTTTGTGCTGGTGCTTCCAGGTGAGCGCGTTCCCGGACCATTCAGTGCCGACTCCTGAGTACTGGACGACGCTCACATTGTCGCGTGCCTCCGGTAAGAAGCTAAGCAAAGCCACCGTGGGTACGTCCTCGCCCGCGCTCGCCTCAACCGCCGATGCGATTTGTGGAAATTGCCAGGGCCAGACGTTTTGGGTGTTGGATGCTTCGGGAGCGGAGACGTCCACAAAGAGCAGCAAGAAGCTGGAGGGCACAGCTTGACCGGCCCTTATGGCCGGCTGGTAGCGAAGAGCGCGACTCAACCGTTCGATCGCTTGCGCTATGTTTGGCTCTACCGTGTCCAGAACCTTCACCTCCTTTGGCGTTCCCTGATCATCCAATGAAATACTTACTATCGCCAGGTAAGGCTTTGAACCGGAGCGTTCACCGAGCGTGGACAGGCCGTCAGGCGACGACCAGCCCGCCCACACAGTGGGGGGTAGAGACATAAACTTTGCGGGTTCAAATTCGTCCCCGATCGCGGGAGTGCGAAAAGCGTACACGCGGGCGACTGAGGGGGCCAGGGCCGGGAGCTGATTCGAGGAAACCGCATACAAGCGACGCCGTTCCGTAGGATTGAAAACGGCCCCGCGTCCGTTCGCGTTCCAATCGAGCTTGGCGTCTATGGAGGTAAAGATCAGCGATTGGCACCTGCGCCCGGCAGAGTCAAGATACTCGGCGTAAAATGCAGTGTTCTCTATAGGGTCCTTTGAGGTATTTTCCACCGTCAAATAGGCCCAAAGGGTATTGCCGGCGTCGTCCAAAGTGGCGTCACTGACGCGCCAAGGGAAGCTTGTCCCATCAGCCACAACAACGGGTACAGTTATGGACTGTGCCTAAGCTAGCGGCGCGAACAGCAGACACAACACGCGGCAGCAACGCAGGGATTCCACTTGCTCGTCCTTACTGGTAAACGGATCGCCACTGATTTAGCCATTCTCTCCTCCGCGTAGTTTCCGCCATAATGAAGCACATGGCCACCGCTGCCGGATCACTCACGCTTGAGCAATATCACAAGCAATACGGGAGCGAGCCGGGTTGGGAATTCTGGTTCGGCGAGGCAGTGCGCAAACCTGTGCCGACTTGGTATCACTGTGTTCTGCAGATCCTCCTTGGGAAACTTCTCTTCCGTGCCCGTTATGTAGCGGGATCAGAACTGGACCTCCGTATCGACCCCAATTGGGAGCCTCGCCCTGATGTGACAGCGGCCCTCTCCATCACCGGGCGGTATCCGACTAAATCGAGCGATATCGAGCTAGTGATCGAGATTTTGTCCGATGACCAGATGCGAACGCTGCTAGACAAATGCCAGCAGTATGCCCGGATCGGCATTGCGCATATCTATGTGTTCGACCCGGAAGGCCGGCGGATCTGGAAATGGAACGCCTCGATCAACGACTTGGACCACTGCGTTGACGTGGATCTGCCGAATGGCACTGTACTTCGCTACGACGACATCTGGAGTGAGTTCGAGCGTCGCCTTGCTCCCGCGAAGTGAGCGTCACGGTGTGGCGTGGGCGAGACCCGAGTTAAAGATCTGGGAAATCTCTTTCAAAACATGATCCCGGCCGTGCGCGCCTTGCGCTTTATTATGTGAGGGGGATATCACACCATCGATGCACGTAATCAGACCGGCGGTTGTGCTGTTCTTGATAGCCGGTGCAGGCGGAACGGTTGCTCTAGCGCAGCAACCTAATACGGTTATCAGCACCGGTCCGGTGACGACCGTAGCTGGTAGCAGCCCCGTTACGCCGGCCAGCGGAACCGCCGGCCCGACCAGCAATTACCTGCCGTACATCGTTCCCGGCCAGCAGGTCGGTAAAGACGGCGTCACGATTCTGAATGATCCATTTGATATCGCATATACGACGCGCCAGCAACCCGTTCAGACCAGCGATTGGTGGACCGGGCTCGGCTTGCAATGGAGCGGATGGGTTGTGGGCCGCACGCCGGCAGAAGGCAACATCGGCCGGTCCCAGAGTTTCATCAGCGAACCATTTCAGATGCAGTTCGTCGATGTGCTGGATCCCATTCCAGGACTGTCTGCGCCATTACAGGGCCTGCGTTTTTGGAATCAGAATGCAATCACTCTTCGCACCGACGGCAAGATCAACTCTACTGATTCATTCAATCCTGCCAATAACTTCGCTGGCCGCGGCGAGATCGCGAGTCAAGGGTCGCCGGAAGTTACCGTTGGCTTAGCCAACGTTCATCCTTTGGGCACCGAAGTTCCGTCGAAAGCGCCTTGGTCCAACGTCAAAGTCGTGAGTTACTCGGATTGGGGCGCAATTGTGTCCTACGCCAACCAGGGCAGCGAGCTAACGATGACGCTGAGTAACGGCACACCCTTCGCCTGGTGCGAGCGGACGAAAGGCAATGCTCCCTTGACTGTCTGGGTGGGCGACCTCCAGCAATCTAACACTTTGAAAGTCTGGTATCACCAGAACGGAGTCCTGGGCGTCACCGTAACAACTTACTATGTGCCCTACAACAATGCCTCGCCAGCGCCGCTTCCGTCCTCCGCATCTTACGTAATTTTTTCGGATCAGGGGACCTGGACCGAACAGCGGGCAAGCTCCGCCTCAGTATCGATGTTCACCAACAGCCTGGCAAACCGTGTCGCGGTGCTCGCCATGCCACATAACATCAGTGAATCGGACACTTCAGGCTTGATTGCCGCCCTAACCGATCTCCAGCAGTACTCCTGCGCGCGCATCACAGACACAAAGCTACATTTCCCGCCGATCCCCGGTTCGGACTCGACGATTGTTCGCGGCTCCGAGACACTGCCGCTCGGGTATGACGAAGAGAATAGTATTCTCCGCTCGAAGCTGGCTGTGACCACGACGCCCTTCCCGTTGCGCGGCTGCGTCGCGGGGGGACCACCCCTGCAAATTGTCTTTCCGCACCATCGAAAAGTAATGGACGCTGCAAGTAAACAGAACATCCTGACCACTGCCGGCGAACCGAAATACACATGGAACGGAGTCATCGGCGAGTATCAGGCTTATCAGGGCGCATCGTACATACAGGAGCTGCCGGCTAAGGGCGTCCTCCCCTATCTTCCTGGGGTGGCATTAGATTCGCAGATGGATAACCCCTTGCAGCCAGGTCAATCAGCCGCAGAGGACATCTATCAGACCATGAAAACCTGGTTCTACATTCAGGAGCCGGTACCGGCGCCAAACAAATTAAACTCGTTTGTGCGTAATTTAGGCACTTACATGAACTATCAGGACAATACTTACATTCCCGGGCTGGCCGGAGTGTATGAGTCACTGGTCATCGCCGACGAGCTCGCGCGGTCTCCGGTGCTTGCGGCGGCCGGGAAAGATACCGACCTGGGGCGTCCAAAAGTCGCCGTCGCGGCCGAGATGCGGGACGAGATTCTACAGTCTTTGAAAGAGCTGATTGGCGAGTGGGGCAATATCTACACCACGCAGTTCTTTCAATACAATCCGCAGTTCAATTCAACGTTCGGCTATCCGGACGGGTACCAATCGGTGCAAAATTTCAACGATCACCATTTTCACTATGGGTACTTTCTGCGTGCCGCAGCCATGATTGGCCAATACGATCCCGAGTGGTTGAGGCAGTACATGCCATACCTCCATGAGCTGAGGCGCGATGTGGCCAATTTTGACCGTTCCAACCCGCGCTATCCCTTTCTGCGTGAATTCAGTCCGTTCTACGGACATAGCTGGGCGGATGGAACCAGCGGAGGCGGCGGAAATAACCAGGAATCTACGAGCGAGGCCGTCAATTTCGCTGCCGGGTTGATCGAATTGGGCCAGATTCTGGGTGAGAAGGATTGGCGCGATATCGGCATGTACTTGTTTGAGCAAGAGGTGCTTGGAGCAGAACAGTACTGGTTCAATCAGGATGCAGACTTAACGAAACACTCCGGCACTTACTACAACGGCAATTGGCCGGATGCTTTGGTCCACTATACCGGCCCCGATGGCACTCCCTGGCTGACCACATTGATCACCAACGTCAAACAGTTCGGCATCTTTCGCAACACTTTTTTCGGCGGAATCAAAGGTTCGTACACTATCCAAGCCACACCGTTGAGCGCACCGTCTCTCTACTTAAGCCGGAACCAGAACTGGCTCGGCGCCACATGGAATCAGTTTGTAAAGGAGAAGAGTTATGATTCCTCACCCGCTCCGTACGAGGTGCTCGAAGCCGGCATTCAGGCGCGGTTGCCGGATTCAGGTACGGGAATCGATGACACGGGGTTGACCGGCGCCCTTCTTCGAATCAATCAGCTACACGCGAACTTCCCCGGAGCGACGAATTCCATGGGAAAGTTTTGGGCTTATACAAATGCCAATTTAGGGCAGTTAGACGCAACGGTGGTGGCAAATACTCCCAGCTACGCAGTATTTAAGAAAACTGGTAAGCGGACCTATGTGGCCTATAATCCCAGCAGCGCTCCGCTGACGGTTACGTTTACCGACACGGTAACACTGGATAAGTTCAGCCTGACAGTACCGCCCCACTCCACAGCAACAAGCGGCGGACAAGAGCAGGTGCACATCGACACGCTCACCCCGTATGTGGCCGATCCGCGGCGGCTCTATTTGCGAGCCTCAGGTGATCTTACGTTGGAGCCAGGCAGTTGGATGTTGCCTGCGGGTGAGACTGCCTATCCTTCGGATGCAGCGGCGCTCGACCCTTCTTTGAAAACGGTTCCCGTCCGCCCCGATGCCGCGAAATCGACGCCTATTGATATTCCGGATTCCTCTGTCATCGTGAGTTGGACCGGAACCTTCAGCGGCCGCCTGGTCGCCGAAGACAAGCCCGTTACCCGGTTTGCGCTGTACTTCGATCAGAGTCTGTTTCCCGGATGGCAGCGCGACCCAAAGAAGGCGCCTAACACCGTTACCATCCGGTTCCTCTACGATTTCGATTCTGACGGCACACCGGACCGGATCGAGATTGTGCAGAATGTGCCGATGGTCGACGGGAACTGCTTCTTGTACCAGAGCAAGGTAACCGAATACTACACCGACCAATACTTTGGCGGGCCAGATGGCAGGATTCCAGTATTTGTCGGCATCAAGAACCAGCCTGGCGGAAATGCGCCGTTTCCAGCCGTCGTAAAGAACGGAACGCTAACTGTCGAGATCTATGGCGGATCGGGGGCACAGCCCCTATTTCCGGTGCCGGTTTCTGTAGAAGCTGACCCGCTCTTAAATCGCGCCTCCTGGGTCGAGCCGCCCTACGGACCGCTAAGTCTTCGCCGAATACACTAGAGAGGAATCCGCTTGCAGTAACGACTCTTTCGCTGCTCCAGAGCGGAAAGCGCCATTTTGCCAGCGAATAAGGCGTAATTACAGCTCGTCTCCCGCTTGTGGCGGCTCTCCTCCGCGCCGATTCAACACACGCCGAAAGAGCTTGCGATCGGCCTTGGCGCGACGCTCTTCGAAGAAATCGGCCGTTTTCAAGGCAGCGATTTTCTCGGCCACGGCCGTTACCACAAACTGGTTGATGCTGGTGCCCTCTTCCTTGCTGAGCTTTTCCAGCGCCGCCTTCAGGGAAACGGGCAAGCGAAGCGGATATGTGCTGCTTTTTGTGCTCATGTTCTCACAGCCTTTAGTGCCTCACGCGGCAGCAACGCCGGGATTCCGAACCGTCTTGACGGCTCGGCGAAATGGCGCTGATTAAACGTCACGATGGCATCAGCACCGCCGTTTACTGCGGTTTCCAGCACCATCTCGTCATTCGGGTCCCGCACCTGCGGTCGCCATACAAATCGGATGTGCACCGGTTCCGAAATAGCTATTAACGTGTTGATGAATGCATCCACCTCTTCCGTGGACAATTGACAAATGAGCCTGTGTTCCGGTAACTGACATTTGGCCTCATACTCCAGCGCCAAAGGAACACTCAGCAGGATGGTTGCCAGCCCCTGATCCAGATACCGTAACAGTGCAGCCGAAGCGCCGGTCGGACTTCGTATAGCTGCCACAATCACGTCGGTATCAACAACCAACCTCATTCAAACGATATCACATCATATATGATGTCACTTTCGTGCAATGAGCGCATCGTTTCCGCTCGCGTAGCGGCCTGCCGCATGTCGCAACATACGTGCATCACTCCTAGACGTGATTTTGTTCGGTCGAATTCGTACTCCACCGCAGCAATGTTGCGCCCCAGGAATAGCCGACGCCGAAGCCGACCAGCATCACGGTCGAACCCTCCTTCAGACGGCCTGCGGCTTGCGCATGCTTCAGCGCAATAGGCAGCGTCGACGAGACGGTATTGCCGCAGTGCGCCATACTTACTTGGAATTTGTCCGCCGGAATCTTGATGCGTTTCCGTAAGTGCTCAAGCATGTACTTGTTCGCCTGATGGAAGACGAATAAGTCAACCTGATCGAGACTTAAGCCCGCGCGCTCGAGTAGAGCCGAGACGCTTTTCGGCACCGCACCGATAGTGAAATTAAATATCTCCGCGCCATCCATGAACAGGTTGTCGTCGCTGCGGACGTTGGCGCTTTCGTCTTCCTTCTCAACAGCGGTTTCAGCAGTGCGCGCCTGGCGCATGGCGCCTGTCCGCACGATGAGATTCGGCGCGCCCTGTCCGTCCGTTCCGTACACGAATGGACCCATCAGCGGTTGCTCGGATTCAATTGCCGTCAAAAGCGTTGCTGCGGCTGCGTCGCCGAATATTGTCCGGACGCTTTTGTCACGGGGATGCAGGAATTTGCTGTATGTTTCCGCTGTCAGTAGCAGCACCTTCCGGGCCTGTCCGCTTGCGATGAGGCCTTCCGCTAGCCCGAGCCCATACACATATCCCGAGCAGCCGAGATTAAAGTCGAGCGCCCCGGCACTGGTTGGAATGCCCAGACGATCCTGCACCAGACACGCGGTCGTCGGCAGAAAGTAATCCGGGCTCTGCGTGCACAGTAAAACGTAATCGATTTCTTCGGGGCGGCAGGCGCCTGACTCAAAAAGCTTTTGAGCAGCGGCCACGGCGAGATCCGACGAGCACTCATTTTCAGCCGCGATGTGGCGCTCGTGAATACCCGTCTTATCATCGATCTTTTCAACCGACCATTCTGGAAACTCAGTTGAAAGATTTGCCGTCGAAACCACCTTTTCAGGCAGATAGTATTCGATGGCCGCGATCGCCGCATGTTTCATTGCGCCGAATACCCTCCATCGAGCACGAGCGTTGAACCCGTAATCCAGCGGCCCGTATCCGCCAGCAGAAACGCTGCCGCATGGGCCACATCACGCGGCGTTCCGAAGCCAAGCGGATGTGCCGCTTCAAGAGCTTGCATCTGTTCCTCAGTCAATAGATCGCGTAGCTGGTCGAGCATCTCCGTTTGGACAAAACCGGGCGCGAGACAGTTCACACGTACGCGTTCCGGAGCAAGCTCGACGGCAAGCGATTTGACAAATGCCGTGAGTGCACCCTTGGTCGCGCCGTAAACGGAAATGGCCGGCTTCCCGGTGAACGCCATCACAGACGATACAAAGACAACGCTGCCCCCCTCCGCCGTATGGCAGCCCTTTTGGGCGAAACCGCGCGCCAACATAATGGCGCTGTACAGATTCGTACGCACCAGATCGTCGACCCGCTTCTCGTTGGCGAACCGGATGGGCATAGCCGATTGCTTGCCTGCCGCGTGGACGATCCCATACAGCGGCCCGGTTTCGGAAACCAGCGTCTGGATCCATTTCGGGATGTCATCGGTTTGGGACAGATCGAAGACGATTGCTCGATGACCCTCGCCTGTTAGCGAGGCGCGCGTCTCCTCGAGCCGCTGTTCGTTCCGGCCCGTGAGGACCACCCGGGCATTTAGCTGGCTGAGGAGGATGGCTACTTCCCGCCCGATCCCCGACGACGCGCCCGTAACGAGCACCGTGCGGCCGTTGAGATCGAGGGGGTTGAGCAAACCGTATACTCGAACTTGAACCGCTTATGCGACCTTGGCCAATTTGGCCAGATCATCGACCGTTTCACAATCCCTGATCTGCCGTGGCGACACTTTGGCGCCGTTCGAGTCCGCCAAGGCAATGTATTCGACCATCGCCAGCGAGTTCCAGTTTTCCAGGTCTTCCAGGTTCTCGGGCCCGGACAGGGTGCCTGCCGGCAGTTCGAGCAAAGTGTCCAATGCGGATAAGAATTCTTGTCGGGTCATGTGGATAGAGGCGGGCCGAGCCGCTATGGAATGCTTATCGGCCTTTTCTGTATAACACAACGACGCAAAACCGCATGAGCGTCTTCGACAGGCTGATTCTCAACATAAAACGCGGCGAAGGGCCGGTCTATGGCAGCGCGCGGTCGCTCGCTCGCGTGTTCCTCCGCCCCCAGGCTCCACGTTTGCCAAAATTATTAAGGCCTGTATTTCGAGGCATTTACGAGCTGCACTACTTAGCCATCCAAAGCGCCAGAGTGCTCGTGAACGTCTGTTACCGGCATCCGTTGTTCCAGGCGCGGTGCACTTCGTTTGGCAGAAACGTGTCGCTCGACGGCCTGCCATTCGTCAGCGGCCACGTCGCAATTCACATTGGCGACAACGTCTGGCTGGGCGGCGGAATCGACATCATGGCAGCCCGGTTTCTCGAAAATCCGCAGCTCATCATTAAAGACGGTGCCCAGATCAGCTGGAACGTGCGGATTACCGTGAACCGGGAGGTAGTGATCGAGGAGAATGCGCGCATTTCGTTCGATTGCCGGATATCCGACAGCGATGGCCATCCGCGCGAGGCCGATTTGCGGCGCCAGGATGCGCCTGTCGACCCAAGGGACATCCGGCCGGTGCGGATCTGCCGCGATGCGTGGATCGGCAACGGCGCGCACATTATGAAGGGTGTCACGGTGGGCGAAGGAGCGATCGTGGGCGCGAATAGCGTGGTGATTACGGACGTGCCGCCGTATTCACTCGTGCTCGGAAACCCGGCCGAGGTGTATTTCAAGAATTATGGGCGGCCCAAGAGGACGTAAAAGCAACATGTTATGCGTGCAGACTACCGCAATATACAATGTAAGGTGCGTCAAAAAACCGCTCTTATAACAGGTTCGTGCGGACTCATTGGCTCTGAGGTTACTGTCCATCTTGCCAAGAACGGGTTTCGCGTTTTCGGCGTAGACAATAATCAACGTGCTGTCTTTTTTGGCCCGGAAGGCGATACCACCTGGTCACTCCGCCGCCTACAAACAGAAATCCCTGATTATACACACTTCGACGTTGATATCCGTAACCGGCCGGGTATACTCGAAATCGTTAAAAAGGCCCGCCCGGATGCCATCGTCCACACGGCAGCTCAGCCATCTCACGATAGAGCCGCATCCATTCCTTTTGACGACTTCGATACGAATGCCGTTGGGACATTGAACGTTCTAGAGGCTGCTCGTCAGGCATGCCCTGAGACGCCCTTCGTTCATATGTCGACGAATAAAGTTTACGGGGACCTACCAAATACGATCGTTTTGCGCGAACTCGGCACGCGTTGGGAGTACGCCGACCCGCATTACGAGCACGGCATTCCGGAAACTTTTTCAATTGATCAATCAAAGCACTCGCTTTTCGGCGCCTCGAAAGTTGCGGCCGACATAACGGTGCAGGAGTATGGACGATACTTCAATATGCCAACCTGTTGCTTGCGCGGTGGATGCTTAACTGGACCCAATCATTCGGGGGTTGAGTTGCATGGTTTCTTAAGTTACCTGGTCCGTTGCAACATCGCGCGCCGCGAATATAAGATCTTTGGCTATAAAGGGAAACAGGTTCGCGACAACATCCATTCCGAGGATGTCGCGAATTTTATTCTCGCATTTTGCAATGCTCCTCGAATCGCAGAAGTATACAACATTGGCGGCGGCAAGGAGAACGCCTGTTCCATTCTTGAAGCCTTTGCGATCATCGAGCAGCTAACGGGGAAGGCCCAACGCTACACCTATATAGAGCAACATCGGAGCGGCGATCACATTTGCTACTACAGCGATCTTCGCAAACTGAAAGTGCATTACCCACAATGGGAAATTACGCACCCATTGCACAATATTTTTCGCGAAATCGCTTCTTCCTGGGACCTGCGGCTCCGGCAGGATGCTCTGGCAGGCGCCTCCGCTTAAGGAATGAGGTTTCTCATTAGTGGCGTCTGCGGGTTTGTAGGCTCCCGTCTTGCACTTGCGCTTACGGAGCGCGCGCCGAACACAGAGATTGTGGGCGTCGATAATTTGTTACGGCCTGGTTCCGAGCTAAATCGGCATGAACTCGCCTCCAGAGGTGTTCGCTTCATGCATGGTGACGTTCGGATGAGAAGCGATGTCGAATCTCTGCCAGTGTGCGATTTCGTCATCGATGCTGCCGCCAATCCGAGTGTGTTGGCGGGGGTTGATGGCCGATCCAGTGCACGTCAGCTATGTGAGCACAACTTAATGGGGACGCTCAACGTACTCGAATACTGCCGTAACGAAAAGGCCGGCCTTGTACTTCTGAGCAGTAGCCGCGTCTATTCAGTTCAACATCTGGCGACATTGCCAATGTGCGTCGCCGATGAGGCGTTCCACCTCCGTCCAGACCCGGGATGCCTAACAAACGGTGTTAGTCAGGAAGGTGTTGCCGAGTGCTTTCCGGTCCAACAGCCGATATCGCTTTACGGCGCCACCAAGCTCTCCTCCGAGATTATGGCGATCGAATATGGAGCAGCTTTTTCCTTTCCGGTTTGGATCAATCGCTGCGGCGTTCTTACGGGCGCCGGTCAATTTGGCACAGCTGAACAGGGCATCTTTTCGTACTGGCTGCATGCCCACGCCGCAAGGCTTCCATTGCGCTATATCGGCTTTGGAGGGTATGGATACCAAGTTCGAGATGCATTTCATCCCGATGATTTGGCAGACCTAATCTTGGCTCAGATCCGCCGCGACCCCGCGGGCAATGCGGTATACAACATTGGCGGAGGCCCAAGCAACACGATGTCGCTTGCGCAGTTGACTCGATGGTGTAATGAGCGCTTTGGCGTACATGCCCCATCCCGCGATGTTAGCCCCAGGCCTTTCGATATCCCCTGGATCGTCATGGACAACCAGCGCGCGGGTAATGATTTTCAGTGGCGCCCGACAAGATCACTGCTATCTATTCTGGAAGAGATTGCAAATCACGTTGAAGCACATCCCGACTGGCTGCACCGAACCGGGGCATATGGGCGCTGATCAACATGAAGATGCTCTTTCTCTTCTTAGCGTCATAATTCCGGCACGGGACGAGATAGGCTGCATTACATCTACCTTGGAGCATTTGTTTGTCGAACTCAGGCTGCACGCTGTCCCTCACGAAATCGTGGTAGTTGATGATGGAAGTACCGATGGCACATGGGAACGCTTATTATCACTGGTTGAGCGAGTGCCTACCTTGCGGCCTGTCCAAAACAGTGGTCCGCACGGATTTGGCCGCGCTGTCGTCTGTGGCTTCGAGCACATGACGGGCGATGCCGTTGTCATCATGATGGCGGATGAATCGGACGACTGCCGGGATGTCGTTAGATATTGGAAGTTACTCAATGAAGGCTGGGATGCTGTTTTTGGTTCCAGGTTTATCAGAGGTGGAGGCGTCATTGATTATCCCTGGTTGAAGCTCAGAATAAATCGCTTGGCGAATCTATTAATCCGACTGCTATTCAGGATAAGATTGAATGACACAACCAATGCATTCAAGGCATACCGACGATCTGTTGTTGAAGGCTGCAGGCCTTGGCTCTCTCCACATTTTAATCTCACCGTTGAGCTGCCGTTGAAAACAATTGTGCGTGGCTACACATGGACCGTAGTTCCAATAACATGGCGCAATCGCAGAACTGGCGAAGCAAAACTGAAGCTCAAAGAGATGGGCAGTCGTTATTTATTCATCTGCTTCTACGTATGGCTTGAAAAGTACTTCAGCGGCGGCGATTACCGGAAATCTGATTGATACGGTGATGTAGTGGGCGAACTGTTTCGGCTAGAAAAGCCGCGTCAATCTCTTGCCTTCAGCGGAGAAAGGTTCACAACTGAAGCAGGTGGACAAATTGAGACCGAGCATCTCCACCGGTACCTGTTGGCGCGCGAATTCTGTAGGGGTAAGGATGTGCTCGATGTTGCGTCTGGAGAAGGATACGGTGCAGCTATTTTGGCGAAGGTTGCGCGATCCACCATCGGCGTAGAAATCGACCCGCCAGCAGCGACACATGCACATCAGTCGTATTCGCGGTCAAACCTGAGGTTTGTGTGTGGTGATGCCCGCCAGCTTCCATTAGCAGACGCATCGGTGGATGTTGTGGTCTCATTTGAGACGCTGGAACACTTCGCCGAACATGACGAATTTCTACTGGAGGTGAAACGAGTTCTGCGCCCGAATGGGATTGTTGTAATATCAACGCCCGATCGAGACGTGTACTCGCCAGTCGGCAGGCCCGCAAACCCATTTCACGTACGCGAACTCACGGCTGAACAATTTAGATCAGCGTTGGGCCGGGTCTTTGTCGAGCATGCGGTGTATGTTCAGCGGCCGCTTGCCGGATCGGTGATCATGCCGTCGGAGTCTGGTAGATGTGATGGAGCGATTCTCTCATTTGAGAAGCGCGACCCCGATCACATCGAAGCGGATTCTGGGCTGCCGCGAGCTGTCTACTTAATTGCTTTTGCATCTGCTCAACCTGTTCCGAACGTATTCTCAACCAGCCTCTATGTGAGCGATAGCTCTCTTGAACAGCCAGATGCACAACAGCGCCAAGATCACACAACACTTCAAATATTCTCGGGTGGTCACGGTGGTTATTCCGAAGAGCTTAGCTTAAGAAAGGCGTTCCGGTTAGGTGTATGGGAAAACCTTTTTTTTGACATTCCAGCGGCGATCAGTGGGCAAATCAGAATTGACCCGGCCGATCGTCCTGGGATAGCGGAAGTTTCGCGTATTGCACTGACCACAGACACTGGCGACTTAGTATGGAGCTCTGAAGCTTCCGGTGCGGTGCAGGAGCTAAAAGCAGCCGGTACGGCCATGATCATACCTCATAGTGATGGTTTGCTGTTGCTGAGCACGGGGCCGGATCCGCAGGTTCTCGTCCCCCAATTGACGCACAAAGGCGCGCGACTGCATGTGGAGATCTCGTTGCGATTCGATCAAAATCCACATGCGATGAGTGAGGCGGTCAATCAGCACATCACCCGACGAATTGAAACACTGGCGCAAAATCATTATCGGGAACTTGAAGCAAAGCAAAAGGAGCTTGTCTACTGCAATGAGAGGATTTCGCAAATCTCAATACAACTCCGGGCTTCTGAAAGTGAGCGCATGCTAACACTTGCTGATTACAAGCAGGTTTTGGCGGAACGGAACGACCTTCGGCGCGAGGTGGGCGTAATAGAGGCGGCACTCGCCGGAACTGGCCAGCAACAGAAAGCTGAGCTCGAGCGTTTGCAACGAGAGCTGAGTGTGCACCAAATTAACTTACATTCCATGGAGGATCAGCTTCGCTCGGAACAGCAGATTAATGCCGCGGTCCTTCGCTCTGTATCCTGGAGGGTAACCCGGCCCTGCCGGACTGTGATGGCGTTTGCAAGGAAACTGCTTCGGCGATGACCTCGATATATGAAGACACTAAACCTGCTGCAGCGCACAATATACCGCGCTTGCTAAGCCGGCCCGTGGTGATCCTCATTCCTGCCTACGGCGCAGCGGATAGGCTTCGGACTTGTTTGAAGAGCTTGGCTGCGGACGCCCCGCGTAGCTGTAGTTTCTACGTAATTGACGACGGCACTCCAAACGACAACATTGCGATGATTTGCGAGGAGACGCAAGCACATCTGCCTGAACTTCGATACATACGAAGCGACGTGAATCGAGGCTTCGTGCGCACATGTAACTTGGGCATGGAGCATTTTTGCCCGCAAGGGTCGGATCTCCTGCTCCTCAACTCTGATGTCGAAGTAACGCCTGATTTCCTCAACGAAATGCAGGCAGTATTAGATCTGCATGAAAAGCATGCTGTCGTTACGCCTCGAAGCAACAATGCCACGATATTCTCGATACCGTTTGCGGCTGACCGGTTGCCTCCTGCTGATTCCTTCGCACTTTGGCGTCGCCTCAAGCCGCACCTGCCGCGGTACTACGTAATGCCAACGGCCGTCGGCTTCTGCATGTTGATCAAGAGCACGGTTCTAGAACGCTTTGGTTTATTTGACGACGTATATGGGTTTGGCTACAACGAAGAGAACGATTATGTGTGCCGCATCAACCGTTTCGGGTACTCGGCGGTTTCGGCAAATTGGGCTTTTGTATTTCATCATGAAATGTCATCGTTCGGGCAACGGCGCGCCGATTTAGAGCGACGCAACCGCGCCGTGCTACTCACCAGGTACCCTGAATATGAGCGCAAGGTGCATGATTACTGCCGTCTGCACGCCGATCCCATTGAAATCTTTGCGCCACTTTATTGCTCTCATCGCCCGCGGATTCTATACGACCTTTTTCATGTCTCTCCGATCTACAACGGAACAACTGAGTTCGCGCTAAATCTGCTTCGCGAGCTACCCTCTCTGCTCGGCAATGAGTATGAGTTACACGTGGGAATGAAAGGTGAACCACTCGAGTTCTTCTCGTCTGAGCTGCGAGGCCATTATCTCTATACTGATGATGCTGCTGATGCGACCGGGCGCTTCGATTTGGTATTCAAGCCCGGCCAAGTGTTCACTCTGGAGGAGTTTCGCCGAATGAATCGCTTGGCCCCTCGTGTGGCATATACCTTACAAGATATTATCGGCGTCAGGTGCGAGTATCTTAATTCGGCATATCGCCGGGTGTTGTTCAAAAGAGTTGCAGAACTGTCTGATCGCATATTTACCATCAGTGATTCCTCTCGATCGGACTTTCGGGCCTTTTACGACTGCTACCTAGATTTGGAAGTAATTTACCATGGGACAACATTTACGGATACAAATCGAACAGGCGAGGGCGATTACATTCTTTTGGTCGGTAATCATTACTTTCATAAGGGAATAGCCGAGACGCTCCTGTTTCTGAAACATGCAGGACCGATTGTTGTGCTTGGGAGCGAATCGCACGTCGATTCGTCCACCGCGAATGTTCGGTGGCTTGTCAGTGGCCAACTCACCAAACGCTATGTACGCAGTCTTTTCGCGAGAGCCAAGGTTATCATCTATCCGAGTCATTACGAGGGATTTGGATTGCCTGTTATGGATGCATTAGCACTCGGTAAGCCTGTCATTGCATTGGATACCGCGGTCAATCGCGAACTTGCAGCCGTCACTCGTAATCCAAACTTGCATCTGGTATCGTCTGTTGCATGCTTAAGCGACATTCTGAAACGGGTGACGCCGATTCCTACGACTATTGGCCCCGTAAGAACTTGGTGCGATGCCGCAAGACAGTACGTCAACGCATTTAAAGAACTGCTCGGCCGCGATATCGATGTCGTCAGGCTGCGAGCTCGCTGGGATTTCCTGCGCAGCCTTGAGGCCCTTCAGAACTAGGAAGCTCGCGATGGGATCGCTTTGGGGAGCGCGTTTTGAGGTGGATACACCAGCACCTGTCCGCCTCAGTCGAAGCGAATATTACATAGCGGGCTGGTTTACTCCAGCTCAAGACAGCGGCATACACCAGCGTCTCGTTCTGGAAGTGGATGGCGTGAGGCTCCCCGTGAGCCTCGGCTTGCGCCGGAATGATGTAGCAGAGCATCTCGGTAGTCCGAGCGCCGCAGACTCCGGGTTCATCGCCAGATTTCAAGCACCACGGATAAGCCCTCGAATTCGTTTGTTCTTCGAAGACGTGGAGAAAAGACACGCTGTAGCTGAGTTCGTTGTCCCCGTATCGTCGCCACCGCGGCCCAGAACCCACGGCGGCATATCGGACTATCATCACTGGATTATCAATGTGGAGCCGAATCTGTTTCACCCCAGGGATCACATTCATGCTCATTTGGCCAGGCTTCCGTACCGTCCGTTGATTTCGATCATTGTTGTCCCCGCAGAGACACTAAACACGTATTTGTTCAATCGCTGTCTCATATCCGTGTTGGAACAGCACTACTCGCATCTGGAGGTTCACGCCTGCATTCCTTCGTGTGGACACATTCAGCCACAGGACCATCTGGACCAAAGGATACTAACGGATTTGCGGTTTACTATAACGGAGCGCACGTTGTTTGATCAGATAGGATCGTGTGTAGCCGACGTACTTAGAGTAGTGCAGGGTGACTATCTTATATGGATGCGCGATGACGATGAATTACATCCGCACGCACTGGTTGAACTTGTCGATCACCTAAACAGGCGTCCACAAGCGGCGTTTCTCTACTCCGATGAGGATCATATTGACGTTTATGGCAACAGAAGCAAACCGGTTGCGAAACCCGAGTTTGATAGGGAGATGCTAGTTTCATGCAACTACATCGGATACTTAGCATGCATTCGTCGGGACACATTGGCCGGATGCGGCGACCTGCGTACCCTCAGCGAACGGGCAGAGTATTGGGACCTGCTATTGCGTTCCACCGACCAGCACGACGAGAACTCCATCAGCCACGTTCCGAAGGTTCTGTACCACCGGCGGGTGTACGATACATCGACATCGATCGAATCCCGGAACGCCTCAGATCCTCAAGCAACCAATATAAGACTGATTACAAATTACCTTAAAAACACCAATCGACCCGGCACCGCCGGGCCGGGGATTGGTCGAAGCACCGTCCGCATACGCTTTCCGTATCCTTCGGACGTGAGGGCCGGCGTGTTTGTTCGAACACAGGACGGCCCTTTTCAGATCTCGCTGCTGAGCCAGCAGCCCGAAAGGGAATCAATTCAGTTCTATGAAATCACAGGATGTGCAGTGCGCCCCGTAACAAGCCAGTGCCTCTCCGGCTTGGAACTGCCGCTTTCGGCGCCCGATAGTCCGCCGGAGGACGTCCTGATTTTTATTAATGAGTCGCTTGAAAGTGTTAATCACTTCTTTCTCAATGAATTACTCGGTCAAGCGATGCGCCCCGAGTGTGGTCTGGTCACCGGACTGTCGCTCGATTTAACGCGTGCTATTTTACATGCCGGATTTGTTGCTAGACATGACGGCACAGTTTACGACCCTTTTGCCGGACAGCCTTTTGCCAACCATCTGAACGTCGTGCGCACCGTTGATTCTATTTCTGATTACTTCTTTGCGGTACGGCGCGAAATATTTCTGGCGGCTGGCGGGCTTGCGTCGATATCAGAATCACACATGAGTCGTCTGGTACGTAGGATCGCAATGGAGACAAAAACCCGTACCCTCCGCGTTATAGTCACTCCTTATGCGATCGCTACCTTCGAGTGTTCGCCCTCCGATTCAGACGTCGCGAGAGTGAACCCCGATCGGCTACAACCAGCAAGCAGCGCACATCAGATCTCCAGTTGAGATGCTAAAGACGCCACGCCACCGCGAATTCGTTGACCACGAGCACGCATTAGAGCAGCACGCGCCTTCTGAAACTCTATTGATTGATCGTATAACCGCGGGTCTCAGCCGGGTAATTCTTGTCGTAGGATGTTGTACCTTTCTTGCTACGGTCTGGATAGTCGTCCGCACCTACAGCCCGGTTCTATTTTGGGATCACTGGGACATTATTCGTGAGTTATTCCAGAATCATACCCGCATCACTGTTGGCGAATTGTGGGCGCAACACAATGAACACCGGATCCTTTTGGGACGGCTGCTATTCTATGCGGATTTGTTTTGGTTTGGCGGAACCAACAAGAGTCTCCTCGTGGAGATCATTGCTGCCCAGCTGTTCCTCCTTGCCGTATTTGTGTGGGCTATTGTCCGCTTTGGGGCCGTCAGTAAACCCACTCTGTGGACCGCAATTGGGCTGCTTACATATTGCTGTTTTTCGCCATTACAAATTAATAATTTTGTGTGGCCATTTCAAATCACATTTGTGATGTCCGGAATAGGCCCAATCACGTGCTTTGCAGCAGCGGTCGAATACTCCCGCACCCCAGCGAGTAACAACAGGCGCCGGACGAGATTAATCCTACTCTGCATCGCATCGGCCCTCTTTGCGGAAGGGACCTTGGCCAGCGGGTTACTCGTGTGGCCACTGCTTTGCGCCCTTGCACTTATTTTGCGGTTTTTGCGGCGCCATCAGGCGCTAGTCGCTGGAACGGCCATGGTCGGAATAGCTGCATATTTAATCAAATATCAGGCACCCCTGGGGGTGTCAGATCCTCTGGAAACAATTAAGGAACCTGGCCGTGTTCTGGGGTTCGTGCTTACCGAATTGGCATGGAGTTGGGATCAAAGCGTCCCAAACGCCTCCGCCTGGCCCACGTTATCTGAGGAGCTGGCATTTATCGCGATTGCGGCGAGTATCGCGGCCGTAATGTATTACGTACTCAATCCAAGACGAGAGCCGCTTTACGTATTTCTAGTTGTGTCGATATTGTATGCCATTGCTGCCGTTACACTTACCGCACTCGGCCGCCTACGATTTGGTCTGTCTCAAGCCACAGAGAGCCGTTATCAGTCTCTCGCATTACTGTTTTGGGCATTGATGGTGGTTCTATGTATCGTTTGGTTCGACAAACAGGGAAAAGCGTTGTTGGCTGTCCAAGTTGGCTGTCTGTTGTTGTTCATGGGAGGCGCCTCTCGGTTCGTGCACATGCTCCATTGGGCAGAAGGACAACAGGATGGCCTCGGCCGAGCGTGGCGAGCGTTAATTACTAGCTCAGGCGACCCAGCAGCGCGTGTGTTGTACTACGATTTCCCGATGTTGCGCGTCCTTGCCGCGCATCTGCACGAACATCATTGGGGCCCACAAGAGGGCAAATGGGCGTATAGCGTTCCCACTCTGATCGTAGAGCCCAGCCGCCCCTCAGCTTCGGTTTCCGGGTTCAGTATTGCTGCGGCGCAGGAATGCAGTGGTTTTATTGACGGAGCAGAACTGACACCAGATCTCCATCACGTAACGGTCCAAGGTTGGGCATGGGAAAACACAACCGCATCTCTCCCTTCTGTCGTTATACTAGCCTCCGAAAACGGCCAACCGGCCGGATCTGCACAACTCGGCCTCGCTCGGCCAGATGTGATTGGGGCTGTTCATCGGATTACATCGTCCAATACGGGATGGAGAGTCACAATTGTCATGCCCTCAAAGCGCGGTGTTTATCACGCATTCGCCATCGGGCAAGAGCATAAGTCGGCTTGTGAGTTATCTAATGAACTGAACATTGGCTCACTCCCTTGATCGCAACGCATTTCAATGGCCTGTACAGGATTGCGCATGAGGACTACCGAAAAGCCGCCGCTGTTTACCAATGACGACGACACTTAATCTTCTTGAACGGACAGGTCAGCTGATACATCATGGCGACGGGCGTTGCCGTCTGACTCCGAACCTCTGCGTCTGCGCAAGCGCAACAGGCTATTTCGATAAGCTAGACACCTCATCCAACCCGTGGGTGGCTACCGGCTGGGCCATCGACTTTGAGACACGCCAGTCTTGCGCTGATGTACTCGCCATACAGAATGGATGGGTACTTGATCATTCATCCTTCATTGCGTGCTCGCGGCCAGATGTCAACGCCGCTTTTCGACTACCCTTAACCTTAAGATCCGGAATAACAGTGTCCCTCGCCGCTGATCCAAACTGCGGGCGCGTGTCTCTCTTGGGAGTCTTCGACTCAGGGTCGGTCGCACTCCTCGCAGGACCGGGCGAGTGCGCACCTGCAAATCCGTGGACCCACAAAAGTGTCACCATCCCACTTGATGTGTGGCAACAGAAATTTCGTAAGACCCTGCATGCATTTCCTGACAGTTCACCATTTTGTAGTCTTTATTCACTCGATCCTGCTTACGACCCAAGAAGCTATTCAGGAGTTACAACGCAGTTCCTAGAACAGTCCGATGTCTATCATGCCAAGTTCACAGACCATCGGCGCTGGACATATCTGCTCTCGCAAGCGCTATTTAGGTTGCAACTCGATGAATCCCGTGATATTTCTGTTCTCGATGTTGGCTCTGGTTCAGGCAACTCAGTTTATCCTATGCTTACGCTGTTGCCGACGGCAAGTATCGTAGCGACTGACATCAGTCCACAACTGCTCGCTCTTTTACATAAACAGTTAAGTGTCACCGACCGTCAGCGGGTTTTAGCGGTGGCGATGGACGCCTCCCAACCGTTCCTTGCGCGGGAGTCCTTTGATCTTGTCGTTGGCGCGGCCATTCTCCATCACATAATGGATCCAAGTACGACGCTAGCGGCCTGTTGCGACGCTTTGAAGCCAACTGGTCACGCGATCTTTTTTGAGCCATTTGAAACGGGCTATGTTTTGCTTCGCTTCCTATATGAACAGCTTGTGAACAATTCAGATCGGTTCCGGCTTCCAGACACCGTCCGCCAAGTGCTTCAGGCGATCATTGTCGACATAACCGTCCGAACTGGCAGCGATAAAACCGCGGACCTCTATAAATCTTTAGATGACAAATGGCAATTTACTAGAGCCTATTTTGAGCGCCAGCGCTCTCAATGCGGGTTTTCATCCCTGATGATATATCCATTGGATTCCCCTGTTGGCCAGTTCAGCGCGCAACTCAGGACTCACTTGCGCCTGTGCTTGAACGCTGGCCCCGAAAGTGTATCCGACTTGGTTTGGGAATTCGTCCGGGAATTCGAAGGACATTTTTCGCCGGCTTCCGCTCCAGAACGGGCATTGGAGGCGTGTGTCATTTTTAGTAGATAGCGCGCACCCGGAACATGCAATCCACCAAGTCCTCATCTGAATCATCTGTTCTTGCTTCCGATCTCCAGAAGATCTACGCCGCACGGTTTGCCGGAAATGAGGAATATCGAATGCGGATTTGGCGGGTCTTGGTCGAGGACTTCTTTTCACAATGGGTCCAGCCGTCGCATAGCGTTCTGGATCTTGGAGCGGGGTATTGTGAGTTTATCAACAATGTTACGGCGGCGCGGCGCTTTGCGATGGATCTGAATCCGTCCGCTCGCAGTCTCGTTTCTCCGGGAACCGAGTTTATTGAGCAGGATTGCAGCTTGCGATGGCAGATACCTGACAAGTCTCTAGACATAGTCTTCACGAGTAATTTCTTCGAACACTTACCTACAAAACAGGCGCTACAGTCGACTCTGTCCGAAGCGTATAGATGCCTAAAGTCCGACGGCCTGTTAATTGCGGTCGGACCCAACATCAAATTCTTGACCGGCGAGTATTGGGACTTCTTTGATCATCATCTGCCGCTGACAGAACGATCTCTGTCAGAGGTGTTGCTCATGGCCGGCTACCACATCAACCTTGCTGTGCCCAAGTTTCTTCCGTACACCATGTCGCATGGACGTCAGCCGCCAATCTGGTCGGTACGGGTCTATCTAAAGTTACGGCCGCTGTGGAGACTCCTCGGTCGTCAATTTCTAATTGTGGCACAAAAGTAGGTGTCATACCTCACGCGCATCTGACATCTACCAGTATCGGTAAATGGATCCCGATGCAGTTATTCCCCATATTGTTGTGCCTGAACCGATCGTTATTTGGCTTAGCAATCCTGGTATCTGCACCCACTGTTGTGACTGCGCATCGAAATTATAAATGTTGCCGTTGGCGTCGATTGCCGAGGCGGCCCCATCGAAGGCCGCCGCTACACTGGCAAATTGCTGCGAGCCGGCTTGCCAAGAGTAAGCAGTAACGTTCCAATGAAACACATTGCCAGCAGCATCGAGAGCCCATACGTTGTTATTTGAGCCCGCAATTACTTGAGTAAAATGTCCCGGTAGTAAGTTCCATGTCTGGGCCTGAGAATTCAACCGGTAAACCGATCCACCGGAGTTTATACCCCAGACAGAACCGTCAGCGCCGACAGAAAGCTGCGTTAGCAACCCTGGAATGTTGTCCCACTTTTGGGTCACAGCGTTGAACCGATAGATATACCCGCCCCGATTTATACCCCATACCGATCCATCTCCTCCGACAGAGAGCTGTGTTAGCAACCCTGGAATGTAGTCCCAGTTCTGAGTAGCACTATTAAACCTATAAATATACCCGCCTGCATTGATTCCCCACACATTTCCGTCGGTTCCGACGGCAAGCTGCGAAAGCAGCCCAGGCATCTGCCGCCAATTCCCTGTGAGCGGATTGAAGTAGTAAATCTGATTTCCGCTTGCCAGACCCCAGACATTGCCGTCGGATGCCGCAACCACCTGATGTAGAAGGCCAGGAATTTGATGGAAAGTATGAGCTGTCTGCTCCCAGACATCGAAGATGTAGATCTGGCCAGCCGCATCAAGACCCCACATCGATCCGTCCTCGATTGCAGAAATGTGTTTCAGTGCACCTGTAACTTGCACCCATCCTTGTGTTTGCTCATCAAACTTAAAAATCCCGCCCGAAGCATCCAAAGCCCAAACGCTGTCTGCAGATCCAACGCTAACAGTCGCCATATTTCCCTGAATTGATTCCCAATTCTGAATTGAGCGACTAAAATGATATACGTGCCCAGCGGGATTAATACCCCACACGTCTCCGTCCGCGCCAACAGCAAGAGTCGACAACCAGCCTGGAACCTGCTCAAAACGTTGGAGGCCGACATTAAATCGATAAATCTGGCCGGCTAAATTAATGCCCCAGACGGCGCCGTCAAACCCGACAGCGATCTGACTGAGAAGACCCTGAATCCACGACCAAGATTGAGCGCTCCGGTCAAAGTGGTAAATGGAGCCGTTATTCAGTCCCCAGGTGTCTCCATCCGCGCCGAGTGCAATATCAGTGAGAACACCGGGTATATTGTCCCATTTTTGACTGGACGAATTGAATCGGTAAATGCTACCTGAGAACCCCAAGCCCCAAACAGAACCATCATTACCAGCTACAACCTTCGAAAGCCACCCCGGAATGTTCCGCCACGTTTGTGATTGCAAATCAAATGTGTAAATACTATTTCCACTAGTGATTCCCCAGATATTGGCAGACCCTGCTGAAACTGCGGCAAGATTACCAGGAACATACTGTCCCGCGCCTAACCCTGACAGACTTACTATTACGGCGCCCGTCATAGAACTGGTTGCTATGGTTAATGATGCCGTGCGTAATCCAGACGTTAAGGGGCGGAATGAAATTGTGATCTGACATGCCAGTCCGGGTAAAAGGGCGGAAGTGCAGCCAGACGCCACGCTAAAATCGGACGCATTTGCTCCATTCAGAGTAATACTGATGATTTCCAGCGTGGTAGTTCCGCTATTGGAGAGTGTAAGGGTATCCAAGCTTGTAGCGGTGGGCATGGTTGGTGGGAATGTTACTGCGGCGGTATCAATGGAGGCGGATCCTGAGGGTATTGCGACTCCGCTTAATCCCACCATCTGCGGCGAACTCGCCAACGCATCTGTAATTGCAATCGCTGCCGACTGGCTTCCCAGCGCAGTGGGGGCAAAGGATACCGACACGGTACAACTGCTCCGCGCCGCAACCGTCCCGCATGTATTGCCGGTGATCTGAAACGCAGTTGCGTTTGCGCCCGTCAGCCAGATGCTTGAAATGTTCAAGGTAGCTGATCCGGTATTCGTTATCGTCAATGTCTGCGCGGCGCTCGTACTTCCAACCGCTTGCGATGCAAAGGTCAATGCCGACGGGCTGATCTGTATCTGCGGAACCGGCCCCGACACACCTGACCCGCTGAGACTGATCGCCTGGCTCCCTGCGTTGGTACTGAATGCAAGGGTGCCGGTTGTTGCTCCCGCCGCGCCGGGCACTGACTCGATCGGGAGCACGCAACTACCGCCGGCAGCGACCACCGAAGTAGCAGTGCAAGCAAGCGAATTCGACGGGTCTTCGCGGAACCCGGCCGGAACATTCAATGCAGAAAAGTTGAGCGGCTTGTTCCCGATGTTGAAGACCGTTTGCGATTGAGGCGCACTGAAGAGACCGGCAGTCACCGGGTTGAACGTCATTGCCTGGGCGCCAAATGTCACCTCACGAATCAGGTTGTTCCCGGTATCCGTAATGAAGATGTGTCCTGCGCCGTCGAGCCCAAGATTATTTGGTGCGTTTAGCTCCGCGAGCAACGGCGATCCGCCATCGCCGGCAAGGCCAGCCGTGCCGTTTCCGGCTATCGTTATGATCGCGCCGGTTGCGGCCGAAACCTCACGAACCGCATTGCTGTGCAGACCCGAATCGGCAATGTACACGTTGCCTGCCGCATCGACCTTTACGCCAACAGGGCTCTCAAGCGAAGCCTGGGTCGCCAGTCCGCCGTCACCGGAATATCCGGCATTACCGTTTCCGGCGAAGGGAACCGTTACACCCGGCGCTGACAGCACAACTGAGCGGATAGCATGGTGGCCGGTATCGGCGATATACAGAACATTGCCGCCGGGATCGAGTGCGATGCCGCGTGGACTCGCTAAGCTGCCGTCGGCACCCGCAACGGTCGAGATGTTGCCGCTCGTATCTACTTTGCGAATCAGACCATTGCCTGTGTCAGCAATAAACACGTTCCCGAGGCCGTCTACCGCCACATCGCTCGGTGCGGAGAGGGACCCGCTTGTCGCCGGCCCACCGTCGCCGACGCTGCCGCTTGATGGATGGCCGCCACCCGCAACAACCGCCCCCCTCGCGGTAAACGCGTTGATCTCGACAACAACGTTGTTCTGCGCATCCGCGACATAGATATTTCCAGCACCATCGAGGGCCAGGCCGGTAGGCGCGGCCAAGGTGACGCCAGTCATGGAAACCGTGCTGATGAAACCGCCGCTGACGAGTCGTATGGCCTCATGCACCGTATCCGACACGAACAGGTTCCCGGCCGGATCCACCGCGATGCCTTCCGGATCCCAGAGCCCGTTATTCGTCCCGGGAACGGTGGCGATGGTGCCCGGATAGATCGCAATCTCAGGGCCCAGGCCGAGGCCGGACAGCAATGCGGTCGCGACAACCGTACCAGTAGTGTTCTTAACGATCAGTGCAGCTTTGCGAAAACCGGGTAATTGGGGCGAAAACGTTACGTGAACAGAACAGGAGGTTGGCTGCTGGCAAACGGAGGATCCGATTGCGAAATCGCCGGAGTAGTTGATTGAAAACGTTGGGTCTGCGGATAAGCCGGGAATCGAAATAGCGATATCCATTGCCCCGGACCCTCCGACCTGGACCGGCGAGCCGAAGTTTTGAGGTGGCAGGACCGTCAGAGCACCCGCTGACGACGCAACCAGCGTCAAACAGGCAAGTAATCGTAACCGCGAGCAGCCGCTTGCGACTTTGAATCTGTTCTTGAGTGCGCACACGAACACAACTCATATCGGCCAAACGACTCCGTATTCCACATGTAAGGAGAACAGGCTAAGATCCGGGCGTGCACCCTACTACTACTACGCACCTACAGCCCGGCGTATACTGATCAGCCCACGGCTTTCGAGGGTCCTCAATACACGCTCGGCACTCTCCTCGGGCGTCTGTAGAGCGGAATGAATGACGATTTCAGGAGCGACAGGTGGCTCATAAGGATCCGAAATTCCTGTGAAGTTCGCGATTTCTCCCGCCAACGCCTTCTTGTATAAACCTTTGACATCACGCTCAATGAGCGTACACAGCGGACATTCCACATACACTTCGATGAAATTCTCGACACGGGATCGAACGTATTCGCGAGATTCGCGATAGGGAGAAATCGCCGCGACGATCGCAATGACACCAATCCGGGACAACAGTTCACATACAAAGCCGATCCGGCGCACATTCTCGTCCCGGTCAGCCTTGGTGAAACCGAGATCCTTGCACAGATGGGTACGGACCACATCTCCATCCAGCAATTCGACCGCGCTACCCGCCTCTCGAAGGGTCCGCTCGACAAGACGAGACACGGTGCTCTTACCAGCTCCGGACATGCCGGTGAACCACAACGTGAAACCTTGAGCCATAAGTCTCCGGGGCGCGCGCCAGGCAAAGACCTTTCAATTCTCGCGCAGGCCACTGATAAGAGAAGCTTATTCAGGTTACGTTGGCGGAGCAATCGCAAAGAGAACAGGCCTCAATTCAAGGCCCGAGGTCCACGCAAACGATTTGTGGTGTGTACTCAGGCGTACTTGAAATTTGAGGAATAGGGGAGAGTCGCGGAAGGTCCCTATCGTTCGACGGCTTCCAACTCGCGCAGTATGATGACGGATCTTGGAACAGATGCCACTCTGATCTTTTGCTGTGGACGAACCAATTGAATGACCTTTACCGCGACGCTCAGCGCGACGGATATCGAAGTCAGGCACACGTAATCTTTCACCCGGGCGACCATACTTTGCTTTGAACCCTATAGAATGCACGCAGCGGGCCATGGACGAGAGCGCGTAAACAACTGATTCCGCAGGGTATTTTGAGACTCGCCTTTGCCCGGCCCAGTGCCGAAATTCGAGGCCAATTCCCAAATCTTTGCACTTTGGTAAACGAGCTAAGTTATCCTGCAACTGCGCTCTTCTCGCCGATACCAAGCTTCTTCATTTTGTAGAGGAGCGCCTTGTAATCGATATTCAAGAGAGAAGCCGCCTGTTTGCGGTTCCAGAAACTAGAGTTCAGAGCCGCGATGATCGCTTCCGTTTCCGCCGCTCGGTGCTCATCACGCACCTTCGACAGGGCCGGCACCATGTCTGCACCCTGCATTACGTCAGGAATGGCAAGCGGGCGCGCCGGGCTCAAAACGGTATCCGGTACGCGAACCGGAGCGATGTTGTCAGCTTCTATCGAACGGAACGGCGCCTCGCGTCTACTGATCGGCCTTACTTTGTCCGGCACCATATCCGGCCAGCTTTGTTCCGGCAGAACAACGGTGTTTGTCACTTGTGCGGCCGCTATCACGGCGTGGGTACCTTTGCGGGCGCGCTGCCGGATCTCTTCTGCCAGTGCGCCGGGGTTTCGCAGTACCAGATACTTCTGAACCACGTTCTCAAGCTCGCGAACATTACCCGGCCAAGTATGCTCCAAAAAGACCTGCTTCAACATGCCTGGCATATCCAACGCCGGAGCGTCAGCGTTGGCATATTTGTTGATGAAGAATTCGGCGAGCGGCAAGATTTCATCGCGGCGTTCCCGCAGCGGTGGAATCTGAATATCGATAATGTTCAATCGGTAATACAGATCCTCGCGAAAGCGCCCTTCTCGAATCGCCTTGTCGAAATCGCAGTGGGAAGCAGCCATGACCCGCACGTCCACTCGCGAGGTCTCTTTTGCGCCGAGCCGATGGAACTCCCGATCCTGAAGCACCTGCAGCAATTTTGCTTGGAGCTTGACATCCATGTCGCCGATTTCATCCAGCAAAATCGTGCCGCCCTTCGCCATCTCGAACTTTCCGGGCGTGCTCTTAAACGCACCCGTGAACGCGCCCTTTTCATACCCGAAAAGCTCACTCTCCACCAGTTCGGAGGGCAGGGCGGCACAGTTCAATTTCAGAAATGGCCGGCTTGCGCGCCGGGAACGCGCATGTAAACTGCGCGCAATCACCTCTTTCCCGACCCCTGTTTCACCGTGCAACAGCACAGGAACGTCGGAGGACCCGATGCGTTCGAGCAACGCAGTGATCCGTTGCGACCATGCTCCCGATACGGCCAGCGGCCGCTCCGATGTCGATCCGTCTGCACTGCTGTTCTCAGCGGGTTTTAGCGGGAGCGCGATGTCGAGGGCCTTTTCAATTGCCCTCCTGAGCTCGTCATGCGCAATTGGCTTTGAGACAAAATCCTTGGCGCCCTCCGTCATTGCCGCTACGACATCTCTGGGTGTCGCCGCCGCTGACATCATCACCACCGGTACATCGGGCGTAAGCTCACGGATAGTCTTCAGCGTATCGATGCCATCTCTAACCGGCATGAACACGTCCAGAAGCAGCAAGGAGTATCGCGCCGGGTTCTCCCTTACCAGCGACACCACCTCCTCACCCGTCTGTGCACACTCCACGTGCAAACCATACACAGTAAGTGCCAGTTTGAGGTAATTTCTAATCTCGCACTCATCTTCAGCAACCAACACGGTGTACATAGAAATAACTGTTAGGGACCGAAATCTTTTAATCCGCGGCTATGCCTGCCTGCGCCCGTGATGCGGCATCCATGGGCCTCATCACCGAAAGCTGGAAAGGGAACACCATCGAAAAAGACGCGCCTCCCTCCTCGCGATTGTCAGCCCAAATAAATCCAGCGTGCGCGGCGACGACCATTTTGCAAATAGCCAGTCCAAGGCCACCTCCGGATCGGTCCCGCCCGCCGGAATACGACGTATATTGTTCGAAAATGGCCGCCAGCAGATCGGGTTGAATCCCCGGTCCGTTGTCATGGATGTCAATGCGATAAGCGTTGCTGCTCCTGGTTCCAGGTCGGCTGTTCCGCACTCCAAATTCAGATGCGAAATCACATGCGACACTATATCCACGGATGTCGATCGAGCCGCCTTTCGGCGTGAACTTGGAACAATTTTCCAAGACGTTCATCACTGCTTGCGTGATCTGTTCCGGGTCGAACCAAAACGGCTTCTCCGCCGCCGCAACGTTTACGGCAACGGTTTGGTCTTTATCCTGTAACAACGGGAATACTTCATAGACCGCTTGGTCGACAGCATCCTCAATATCAGCCGCTGTCCAGTTCGGTTCCTTCCTGACGTGGCCGCGAATGATCAAGTCGAACATGCCGGTTGTCTGACGCGACAGCCGGCGGGTACTCGACTGCATTCTGTGAAACAACTCTCTTTGCTCATTGGATACAGGCCCGAGCTGGCCGTCCGCAAGCAGACTACAATAGCCGTGCAGCGCCGTCAGAGGCGCTCTCAAATCGTGCAGTGCGCGCGCAAGAAAATTCGTTCGCTGGTGATCATATTCCTGCAGTTTCAAATTTGCCGCCAACGCGTACTGAACCAGCGCATCGCGGTCCGATCTGAGCTGATCCGCTTCATGCGCACGCTCCCGTAAGGACAGGGTTCTCGTTGCCAACTCCAGAAAAGCGCGCACGGTATAAGACTTCAGCGGCTTCACCAGAGCACACCGTCGGGCCAGTAAATCGGCGCTCATCGACGATAGCGTTCGTTCATTCACCAGCAGAATGAGCTGCTGCTCTTCACGATCGGCCATAAGCACCGAAGGCAGCTCGCTCGCAAGATCAAGATCCCAGATACAGACATCTGCACTCAGCGCCTGGTCCGTCCAGCGGCTTTCGCACACAACGTCCGGAGCAACTTCCTGCATGGTGGCAAGAACCTGAGAGTCGGATGTGAACAGATAAATTGTCAATCCCATGAGAGAAGTGCTGCCTAAACATCAAATCGGCAACACTAATAAAATCCTTTAGCGTTACTCGTCCAATATTTTCAGAATGTATAAGAAAATCTCGCAGAAAATCCGCTCTCTCATCAAGAGCTAAGGCTGTACTGGCGGTACTGTCTATCATGGCCGCAGATACGGCCGAATATAAACCAGTTACTTAAAGCACATATGCCGAGTATCTCGGTCTGTATAGTCACTCGCCGGGCATTTCATCCGGCGATGACATATTATTTCTCGTTCGACATCCAGGGCCGGCTCTCATTCCGGTCGCAAACCTGCTCAGATGATCACGAGGTGGCACGTCAGCTATGTATCTGGCCGCCTATGCGATAGCGAACTTCTCAAAATCCCAAAGTTTTGGGTCTTGTGCGGACGGTGGTGATTTGACTATAAATCGTAGATCTTGCAGGCGTTTCAACGTTTCCTTGCCGATGCTTCTCTTCACGGCTGAGTCCACCATGCCGATCGTGGCCGAAACGCGTGATATTGGCATGGATGGCTTTTTCTGTCTCGTCGCCGACGCCCTTCCGGTCGGGAAAAGGATCCGCTGCCTGATTCTGCTTAACGATATCGCCGACTCGGACCCTTCCTTTGGTATGTGCATAGAGGCTGAAGCACACGTAGCACGTGTTGCGATCCGGGGCACGGGCAACGCCTCCATTGGGCTCGGCTGCACTATGGCCAGGTTCCACATCGTTCCAGCCGCAGCCTGGTTCCAAAACGTTCCTCACCCTATTGGACATGGCAGTCGGATTACCCCGGGGGTACGCTCATTCGAGCAGTAGGAATACGCGTACCGGCACTTCCGAGCCGCATTACAGGCGGCAGGTACTCGAGGGCGGCGTTTATTAAGAAGTTCGCAGACAGCGCTGCATTTCCGGGATGACTAGCTTTGCAAATGCTTCCAACTGTTTTTCCGATACTTCGTTAGTTCCGGATATTATCCGGACTATGGAGCCGGCTGTCCTGCCTTTTGTAAGTGCGTCATATCCGAGCAGAACTTTGGCGACATATTCATTCGCCACAATGCGGTCTGAAGACTGATACCAATAGAGTGTGGTCGCGTGTTCAGACCCCTTCTGGATCTCGTACCTGTTGATTGGAACGATCGCGCTGTTAAGCGGTAGTTTTACTGTCTCGTGCTGAGAGATATCCCACCCCGCGCCGGGCAGACAATGTTTCGGCGAATGCATGCTCTCTCCGGCCCTCTGGACAGCGTAGTAGGCAATGAACAAACTGAGCGTTGTCCGGCCGTCACTGTACTCACGCGATATGTACGATGATGCTTTCAATTGCTTCTCTGCCCCCGCGCTCAGTGGCAACTGAGCCACGACATGCCACGGACCCAACTGCGCTGGAATTTGCTCGAGCGATCGGTGCAGGCTCTCAACAGGACGCCGGTCGCTCCATGTGCCTAAGCCCAAAGCAGCGCTCAACATACCGATGGCTACTATGTATGTGCCTGTTTTACGCATGAGTATCCCCTTGACAGAAATCGAGTAAGCGTCCGAAGAGCCGACGCGTCTGACCCACAGTAATTGCAATTCCTGGCCCAGAGACAAAGCTGCAAATAGATGTGCTCAAGGCAGTCGAATGGCCCTGTGATTGCACTCCTTTGTATTCGCAACAAAATGTTGACAGGAGTCTGCACCTGGTGAACACTGCCCAAAAACGTCCCGATACGGGAACCCAACCGATCTCGCCGTTATCGATCATCCGAATGCTGTGGAAACACAAACTTCTGATGGTCGCCGTTGCAGGCGCCGGCTCTGCGATCGCAACGCTTGTTGTCGCGAGCCTACCGGCAATTTACAAATCTGAAGCCCTGGTTCTCGTCGACTCTCAGAAGATACCCGAAAAATTTGTCAGCTCGACGGTAAGTAGTGGCGTAGCGGACCGGCTCGCCGCAATCAGTCAGGGAATTATGAGCACGACACGCCTGCTCAAGATTATTCAGGACCTCGACTTATATAAGGATGAGCGGAAAGGGAAGGCTCAGGAAGAAATCGTCGAACAGATGCGCCGGGACATCAGCGTAACTGTTCAGAAGGATAACTGGGCAACAGGCAAACCAGTTGCATTCAAAGTCGGTTATCAAGGCAAAAATCGAACCTTGGTAGCGGAAGTCGCCAATCAGCTGGCGAATCTGTACATTGAGGAGAATCTGCAAACCCGCGAAGTCGAGGCCAGCGGCACTTCGGAGTTTATTGACACTCAGTTGCAAGAAGCTAAGCGGCAGCTCGATGAGCAAGAGGCGCGGGTGGCGAAGTTTAAACAAGAGCACAACGGCTCATTGCCCGAACAGGAAAATCCTCTTTTGTCAACCCTCGATGCCCTGCGCGTTCAACTGCAAGGCGTCCAGGATGCAACAAACCGCTTACAGCAGAACAAGCTCATGCTCGAAACGTCTCTCGCAACCGAACAATCTGAGGAAGCGAACCTCGAGCGCAGCCAGCAGATGAAGGTCGCCAGTTCTGGGGCTGTTCTTTCCGGCGTAGGGCCAGCAGCCGAAGATAAAACCCTTACAGCCATGCAGGAACAGCTCCAAGATCTGGAAAGCCGCTACACCCCGGATTATCCCGATGTAATTACCTTAAAAGCTCAGATTGCGGCGCGTTTGCAAACCGATAAGGAAGCCGCACGGCGTTTCGAAGCGGAACGGAGTCCCAAAACGAACCATGCCGCAGAGATGAATTCCAAGCCGTCCGGCGTTGCGGTTCCCGTGCCCCACGAAGTCGTCGAAGAGCGCGGGAAGGTTGCGATGCTTGAAGCACAACTAGCGTCCGTCAAACACGATATTGAGTTTCAACAAGCCGAACGCCAGCGTGTTGTGAACCAAATCAGTGCCATCCAAGGCAACGTCGACCGGCTGCCAATTGTCGAACAGGAAATGGCTGGCCTGACACGCGACTATGAGACCTCGAAGGCCAATTACAAATCCCTTCTCGACAAACAGATCGCCGCGCAAATGTCTAGCGACATGGAACGCCGGCAGAAATCCGAGCGTTTCGAGATTATTGATCCGGCGCGCGTACCGGAAAAGCCCTTTCAGCCAAATCGCTCATTGTTGCTGGCCGTGGGCGTAATCCTATCGCTTGGAATCGCGGCTGCAGCCGCATTGGGGCTCGAGCTTCGGCGGCCGGTGTTGTTGGGCGAATGGGAGCTGCCGGAAAACGTCACCATCCTCGGCCGCGTCCCGGTCATATCCATTACAGGCACAAATAATCACCCTCTTCGGGCTCTGATGCGAGCCGCCGCGGTTGGGTCCGTGACAGCGGCGTTTGTCATCGCAGCCGGTTGCTACTACTACGTCAAATTGAGGTCCTAGGATATGTACCACCAATTTTTTGACCTCGAGAAAAACCCCTTTTCGATCACGCCCGATCCCAATTTTTTGTTCCTCACGGCTGCTCATCGCGAAGCCTTGGCGGCGCTGTTGTTTGCGATTACGTGCCGAAAAGGCTTTCTTGTACTGACCGGAGATGCGGGAACCGGCAAGACGACATTGCTTCGCACAATATTGCGCCGCGTATCGCCCGACCGTACCCTGTTCAGCCTGGTGGTGCATCCGACGCTCAGCACATCGGAATTTCTCGAGTACACGCTGCTTGACTTTGGCCTCAAAGATATTCCCGCAAGTAAAGCGCAGCGCTTGAATCTGTTCCATCAGTTTCTGGTGCGATCTGCCGCCGAAGGAAAAACTCCCGTACTGGTTGTTGACGAGGCGCATAAGCTCTCGCCTGAACTGCTCGAGGAGATCCGGCTTTTGACCAACGCCGAAACGGCAGAGCAGAAGCTACTGCAAATCATCCTGGCCGGTCAGAACGAACTGACGGCCGTGCTGGCGCGCGATGATATGCGGCAACTGAGGCAACGGATTGCAGTGCGCGTCAGTATCAGTCCCCTAAATAGAAACGATCTGGCGGAGTACATGCAAACCAGGTGGCTGCGGGCCGGATCTTCTCAGCCTCTTCCCTTCACCTCCGATGCCATGGAAGCGATCGCGTATTATTCTGCGGGCATTCCGCGCGTCATCAATGCCATCTCCGATGCAGCGCTTATCAGCGCCTTTGCCACGGAATCGCGTACGATAGCTGCCGCGCAGATCCATGCCGCGGCAAAAGACTTGCAACTGACACCAAACCATAACGTCGTCGATGGACGGCCTTCTCCTGCTACAAGCAGCGCATTGCGGCCACCGGCGCCATCGCTCACGCCCCCCGTGGCAGTGAACGATCACCCGTTTAAGACCTTGGAGCGGTATGCGCCAAGGCAAGATAAAAGGCCCGGCTTTATGCGCTGGCTCGCAGGCGCAATCGGATAACATATGAGCAATTTTTTTGAATCCTTACAAAAAGCAGAACTGATCGCACCAGACGAGCTGGCATTTCCTCTGCTTAACAGCACTCCCTGGCCGGTACCGAGTGCAGCTGAGACAGAATCCACTGAAGACTTCTGCCTTCCTGGCGCGCCCGTTACTGCATTTCGAACCGCTAAGCTGCGGCTTTCAGCAGCATCGCCTGTCTTCCCGTTCGAAGCCGACAACGCCGCTGCGGACCAGTACCGAATGATCAGAACAAAAATTCTGCATCATCATTTGAAGCCTCGTGCGATTGTCGTTTCAAGCGGCGGCCCGGGTGACGGCAAAACGATCACGTCAATCAATATCGCGAGTTCCTTTGCTCTAAAGCAGGACTTGAGAATTGCTCTCATCGACGGCGATATGAGGCGGCCGCAGATTGCAGCCACGCTTGGCCTCTCCGATACGCCTGGGCTTTCCGACGTACTCAGCGGCCAAGTCTCTTTTGAAGACGCCGCCGTCTGCCCTGAAGAAGCGCCCAACCTCTGCATTCTTCCCGCGGGCACTCACGGCTCGACGCACGCCGAGCTGCTCGAGTCCGAGCGCTGGCACACGCTGGTCGAAAAATTGCGCCGGACGTTCGACTACATCGTGTTTGACGCCCCTCCCATTGCCACCCTCGCCGATTACGAGCTGCTGCAACTTGCCGCCGATGGCGTCGTTGTCGTGGCACGCCCGGATCACAGCGAACGGAAAAGCTGCCTGAAGGCAATTGAAGCCGTCCCGAAAGAAAAGCTGATGGGCGTCGTATTGAATTGCGTTGAAGACTGGCTATTTTGGCGCAAGACAGCCTACGGCTATTACTCCCGGCCGCAACAATCCTCAAACCGGCGTTTGAAAGCGTAGCCCCCGAGCGAATTATCCATGTATCCCAATCTGAAACTGGAACTTTGGAAATCTGGTATCCGGCAGAACCGCTTGGCGCAGATGCTCGGCATCGATGAGACAATGCTCAGCCGCATCGTGAACGGGTTTCGAGAACCGACTCCGCAAATGCGCGCAAAAATTGCCCAACTCCTCGATCGCGAGGAACATTGGCTGTTTGATCCGGCGGGAAGTGATAACAAATCCGTCGCGACCGGCCTATGATCGCGCCGGTGTTCGATAAGGCTTTATAGATATGTGCGGTATTGCGGGCTACGTAACACCAGAAAATTCCATGGTCAGTCGCTCCTGGCTGCGTGCGATGTGTGATCGGATGTTTCATCGCGGGCCGGATGGCTACGGTGAATTCTTCGATGATCACGTCGCATTAGGGCATCGCCGGCTCAGCATCATCGACCTGAGTGGAGGAGCACAACCGCTCGGCAATGAGGACGGGTCTATTCAGATTGTCTTCAACGGTGAGATTTACAACTACGTCGAATTGCAGCGCGATCTCGCGCGGCGCGGCCACCAATTTCGCACCAAGAGCGACACCGAAGTCATCGTCCACCTTTACGAAGAAGTCGGTGAGCGTGTGCCCGAATACCTCAACGGCATGTTCGCGTTCGCCATTTGGGATGCCGGAAAACGAGAGCTGTTTCTCGCCCGCGACCGCTTCGGCGAAAAGCCGCTTTACTATTCGGCCGATATCCCCGGCACCCGGTTTTGCTTTGCCTCGGAGCTGAAGGCGCTCACCGCCTTACCGGGCTTCGACCCGAAGCTCAACGAAAGAGCTGTCGCCGATTTCCTCAGCCTTTCCTATGTACCGGACCCCCATACAATCTACGCCCATGTACACAAGCTGCCGCCCGGGCATAGCCTGATGCTCCGCAAACGGGCGCTCACCGTGCGCCGGTATTGGAAGCTGAACTTCGAGGCCGCGCATTCGGGTGCAGATCCGGTCGAAGAGGTCCGCAGTCTCGCCGCCGATTCCGTTCAACGACGCATGATCAGCGACGTCCCGCTCGGCGCCTTCCTCAGCGGGGGAGTCGATTCGAGCGCGGTTGTCGCCATGATGACCGGTAGCGCCTCGCACCAGGTCAAAACATTTTCCATCGGATTCACAAACCGCGACTTCGACGAGCTCGAATATGCGCGGCTTATCGTCGAGCGCTACCGCACCGAACACTACGAAGAAGTCGTCTCGCCGTCGATTCACGACACGCTGGGCACACTGAGCGAGCACTTCGATGAGCCGTTTGGCGATGCATCCGCCATTCCGATGCTCTATCTGTCGCGCATGACGCGCCGGCACGTGACCGTCGCGCTCTCGGGAGATGGAGCCGACGAGATTTTCGGTGGCTATCGCAGATATTACTTTGGAGTCCTCGAGGAGCGTTTGCGCCAGCGCTTCCCCGAGTGGTTCCGCAAATCCGTGATCAAGGTCGGTGGGAAGTATTACCCAAAATTCGACTATTTGCCGCAAATGTTTCGTGCGAAGACACTGCTGACGAATCTTGCGGCGGATATCGGCAATGCCTATTTCACATCCATGTCAACCTTCCGGGACGGCGGGCTACGGCGTGTACTCTCACCGCCGTTGCGCAGCAGCTTAAACAATTACTGTCCACGCCGGAGTTTTGCCGAGCGGTTTCAGGCCGTTTCTCACCTCTCGCCGCTGGCTCAAATGCAGGCCGTGGATATCGAGACCTATCTCCCCGGCGACATCCTGGTGAAAACGGATCGCACGACCATGGCTTATTCACTCGAGAGCCGGCCACCGTGGCTCGACCACCGTCTGGCGGAACTCGCGTGCCGTCTGCCCATGTCCGTTCACTTGCACGGGAGAGAACGCAAGCATCTCTTTAAGCGCGCCATGACGCCGCTGCTTCCGGAACCGATTCTAACCAGACCCAAGATGGGTTTCAGCGTACCGCTCGCCGAGTGGTTCCGCACCAGTTTGAAACCGGTCTATCGCGAGGCCGTACTCCAGCCAGACATGGAGGAATATCTGTCGCTCACCGAGGCGCGCCGCCTATGGGTGCAGCACCAGACCGGGCGCCATGACCATAGCCGCAAGTTGTGGAACCTGCTGATGCTCGGCCTGTGGCACGCTCGCCAGCGCAGACGATCGTTCGAACCGGTGGTTGAAGAGGCAGTAGCGGTTTAGAACATGGGGCAACTGTTCATCATTCAAGGAGCGCAAGAATGCGCTGTCCATGAGCTCCGCGAAAAAGCGCGGCGTGCGTTTCAATCGCTAACCGGTCTCTCACCAAGCTCGGAATTGAGTAGCGCAACGCACGCGGTCCTGAAATTTCCTAAGCTGAACGGGGACCGTTCCAAGATTGTTCAAGATGCCGCGACGCAGTCGTGGGCGTGCGGCGCGGGGACGTTTTTCACACCCCAGCGCTACGGTGATGCTGCGTTACCGCTACTGCTCGAGCAGCGGCCATCGGAGGAAACCCTTGACGAATGGAACGGCATTTTCGCACTCGCAGCATTCGCCGGGCCGCAACGTGAACTCAGTATCATCACCGATCGCCTGGGAAGCCTTCACGTTTATAAAACGACGCTTCGCGGATGCGTGCTGATTTCGACCTCCTCGCTGATCCTCGCTGCCCTCACGCAACCCGATTGGGACCCGATCGCGTGCCGCGAGTTTCTCGCTACCGGTACAGTCTTTGAACAGCGCAGCTTATTCCGAGGCATCGAAAAGCTGCCTCCAGCGACGATCGTTCGTTTCCGCGACGGCCTGGAGGTTTCGCGTACCCGATATTGGGGCCTTCACTTGATCCCCTATCGCGATGTGGACTCGCGAACCTGCGTCCATGAACTCGCGGATGCGTTGACCGGCAGTATTCAGACAATCGCGCGTCATCTGCCCCAGCCCGTGATGGACTTGACCGGCGGCTTCGACTCCAGGGCGCTTGCCGGCTCGATGCTCAGAGCCGGTCTCAATTTCGAGACCGTAGTGAATGGCCAGGCCACAGACGGCGACGTGCTTATCGCCGGACGAATTGCGCGCGAGCGGCAGTTGCAACACCGGCATTACGAACGTGGAACGCAAACGCCACAGCAGTGGCTTGAACAGGCGAAGTCTGCGCTGCCGTTGTGTGATGGCGAAATTGATCTGCTGCTCTATGCTCCGACAATGGACGTCCAACGCGGGCTGTCTGCGGAGTTCGACGTCACGCTCAACGGGTCCAATGGGGAAATCTGCAAAGGCTATTGGTGGGAACTGCTGTTTCCGAACACCGGCCGCGATCGCTGTTTTGACCCGCACAAGGTCGCAGCGCAAAGGTTCGCCTATGCCGGCGATCCCGGATTGCTCGCCCATCACTTCGACCAGAACCTCACAGCGCACTTTGCAGAGATACTTGCCCGGAACAACTCGGGTCTCGAGAATCATCCCAACACGGCGCAGATGGACAACATCTACCTCGGCGTGCGCATGCAGCGCTGGCAAGGGCGAATTGCCAGTTCGACGGCGCGCATCTGGCCGTGCTTATCGCCTTTTATGTTTCGGGACGTCATGCACGTCGCGCTCTCGGCCCCCCCTCGCTTACGTGTCCGCAACCGGCTGACCCGGCGGCTGGTTGAGCATCTCGACCCTCATCTTTCCGCCATTCCGTTAGACGACGGAACTCCGGCCATGCCGCTGCGCTTGTCCACGGCGCATTATTTCTGGCCACTCGCAAAAAAGTACGCCACGAAGGCGATGCACAGAGCGTTCCAGCGCCGCGCCACCGTAACGCCCGGGAACAAGATCAGAGGTCTATGGCAGCTCGAAGAGATTCACCGCATTCTGCGGCCAGACAGCATGGAAACCGCCGGCCTCTACGAGCCCTCCAAGCTCAAAACCCTGCTCGCAGCATCGCAACAGGAGTCTTTTTCGAGCGCGGCCCTCTTCGGCCGCGTGCTCACCCTCGAACTGGCCGCGAGGGCCGTCAAATGAAATCAAGTCACCCGAAGGTGCTGTTCATTGCGAGCGCTTTTCCGCCTGTCGTCGGCGGATCGGCACATGTGTATGCGAGTCTATGCCACGAATTGGGGCCCGACGCGGCAGTACTGGCCGCTCGCAGGAGTTACGCCAACGGAGCCGAACTGCCCGGATGGATGGCCTGGGACGCGGAACAGCCGTTTCCGGTGTACCGTCTCGACTTCCTGCGTCCCCAGTATCGGCCGAGGCCCCGCACGATTGCACACGCCGCTTGTCGCTACTTCTTTGAAGACCGCGTGCTCGAGCGGGAAGTGATCCAGCAAGCTGCCGGAATCGCGAGGAAGCACAAAATTAACCTGATCTGCCTCGGCGAGCTCTATTCGCTCCACAACATCGGTCGGCAGCTTCGTAAAGAGCTTCGCCTCCCCGTCATTCACTACATTCACGGCGAAGAGATCACTGCGGTGCCTCCCGCCCGCCGTTACGTGGCGGGCGCCTTCGCGGCTTTGAGAGAAGCGCAAGGCGTCATTGCAGTCAGCTCGTTCACACGCGATCAGATCGTTTCGCGTTGTCAACTTCCCGAGACCAACATACGCGTGATCACGAACGGCGTTGATATCACCCGGTTTCACCCGGGGCACAAAACCACCGCAATTCTCGATCGCCACGCTTTGCACGGCAAGAAGATTCTGCTGACAGTCGGCCGGCTCGAACGGCGCAAAGGCCAGGACACGATGATTCAGGCGCTGCCACGCATCGTACACGAAATCCCGGACGCTGTTTACGTCGTTGTCGGTCAGGGCAGCCAACTGGAATTCCTGAAACAGGAAGCTGTCCGTTGCGGCGTTGCGGATCGCGTGATTTTCGCAACCAACGTACCAGCGGCCGAACTCGCCGATTACTACCGCACCTGCGATGTCTTTGCGATGCCTAACCGCACCATGCCGGATGGCGATACGGAAGGATTCGGTCTGGTGTTTCTAGAGGCCGGCGCCTGTCGCAAACCGGTCATAGGCGGCAATGCCGGTGGCGTGCCCGATGCCGTATCTCACGGCGAAAACGGAGTGCTGGTAGACGGTGCGTCCGTCGCTTCGGTCGCAGATGCGTGTGTACGGCTGTTACGTGATTCCGAATTGGCACGAGGGCTTGCCGAAGCGGGCCTGCGCCGCGCGCGTTCTTCCACCTGGCAGAATAAAGCCCAGGAATTCCGCCGGCTGTGCGCCGAGGTTGCCGCATGAGCCGGCCCGTTCCCATCCTTTACGTTCACTATGGCGACGAGTGGATCCGCGGCAGCGAGCGCTTGCTGCTCGATTTGCTGGCGCATATCGACCGCGACCGCTTCGCGCCCGTCGTGTGGTGCAACGGGGAACAGATGGAAAATGCCGTACGGGAACTCGACCTTCCGGTTTATAGGAGCCGCTTCGATATCTTGCTAACCTCGATCCGGCCGAATCATCGCGTCGGCTGCTGGGCGCGGCAGATCCGCGAAGGCCTTCACATCGCCGCTCGGCACCGTATCCGGGTCATTCACTCAAACAGCGGGGGTCCGGTCCAGTGGATGCTGCCGGTTGCACGGTTGCGGCGGATACCGATTCTTGCGCACCTGCACGCTCCCTATCTGAAGCGCGACCGCTACGCGTTCGGCATTCGCTTTGCTGACCGTGCGGTCGGCGTCTCGAAATATGTACTGCGCGGCTTACAGGCCGATGGCGTCAGCGGGAAGAAGCTCGCTGTTATCTATAACGGAATTGACACGGCACGGCTGAAGCCCGGCACGCCCGATGCTGACTTGCAGAAATTGCGTGCCTCGGGCAAGGTGATCGTCACATTCGCCGGCTCGCTCATTTATCGCAAGGGTGTTGATCTCGTGCTACGCGCGATTCAGAGCGTGCCGGAAGTCGAACTGGTCATTGCCGGAGATGGGCCGGACCGCGAACCACTCGAAAAATTGTCCGCTCAGTTGAACTTGAACAGGCGAGTGCATTTTCGCGGTTACTGTGCCGATCTGGGTTCGCTGTATCGGGCAACGGACATCGCTGTTCACCCGGCTCGCAGCGAAGCCTTCGGCCTGGTGCTGGCCGAAGCCGGTCTCATGGGCATCCCTGTCATCGCTTCGCGAGTCGGTGGCATTCCAGAGGTGGTCAAGGACAGCGAAACAGGGCTTTTATGCGACCCCGAATCAATCGAATCCTTCTCGTCTGCGATCCGTCTGTTGGCCGGCGATGCAGCTCGCCGTCGCACGTTGGGAACCGCTGCTAAGCAATGGGTGACACAGCACTTCACAGTTCCCGCAATGACGTCCGGCTTCGAGCGCCTGTACGCAGAAATGGCCGGTACCTCTGTCTTATAACTCCGGCCCGAACCACGACTCTGCACACGCTGTGGTGCTGGTGTGGTTTATAGTTATAAAAATCCCATTGATGAATCGCCGTTAGGTGTTTTCGGGTGCTGCGGGAAAGCTCTGCGCTCGCGGTCACACTCATTTAACTTAAGGAAGGTCCATGCGTCTGCAAAAGCGACTTTTAGATATCGATTCCGATCGCTACTGCGGGATCCGAGGTAACAGAAGCCGACTCTTGAGTATCGCTTCTGTGCTGCTCGCAGCGTGCGCCGCCGTGTCTACTCAGGCCGCCGCGGTAACGGATTCCTTCAGCATTACCGACGTGGCCGGCGTAACCACGAACAACTATCCGGTTCAGATCGGACGCCAATTCATCGATTCGCCTGATATAACAGCAATTCAAAACTTCCCTCAGGTAGGTATTTGCACCGACGCAACCTGTTCGGCCGTTTCTCAGTGGTTGACTACCCAAGCGGATATCAAGAACCGGTATGCATCGGGCTTCGCGAAGTTCTCGATTGTGAGCTTTTACATCCCCACCCTCAAAGCGGGATCCACGGTGTACTTCACGTTTCGAAACCAGACCGGCTGCAACTGCGGTTCTGGAACTTGGGAGCCGAAAGCGAGCCTGCTCGGAAACTACAATTTTGATGCCCAGATGCAACTGGTCAACAATGGCGCTCCGCAGAGCACCTCCGCGCGTATGATTTTGAGCAACTGGGATGGGAATAGTAACTCGCAACTCGGTCCGGTCTACTACTGGGCTGGCGGTAGTGTGGCGACCACGCTCGTCCTATGTGATCATTCCGGCGCTTACGATATGGGCTACAACGGCAAGACAGTCAGGCCCATGTTTATCGCAACATTCTGGCCATTAACTCATCAGGTGAAGGTCCGGTTTGTAGGCGAGAACGGCAGTTCGACCGGTTGGACCGACCAAACGTATGGGCTCACGCTAACGCTCGGAAATTCGAGCCCCCAGACGGTTTATAAAAATGCTAATGTTATTCACGCTGCCGGGTCGCGTTGGACCGTAACCGAAAACAACCAACTGTCGGACTGGCCCGTTTCTACGCCCAGCGGCGGAATCACGATAAAAAAGGAGACCTGGGTCGGTACGGTGCCGCCGCCGGTCGCGGTGAATCACAATCTTGCGTATGTCGCCGCATCCAAGGCCATCCCTAACTACGACCCGGCAAAGGTCATTCCCGAAACGCAACTGGCAACCGATTGGACGACTCAGCAACAGGGTTCTTCGGATATCTATGGCGGAAGTTGGAACTGCTGGGGTCCGGGCAACCTTCATGCCTGGGGCACAGCGGGAGCCGGGCCACATATCGGCATGGAACCGCTCTGGACAACTCGTTATTTGTATTCCGGCGACATCCGTGAACAGGAAATCGCACACATATGCTCAGATCAGGGCGCTGCTTTTTCGTTTCACTTCCGGGAAAATGCCAACAACAAGAACATTACACGTGACGCCGGAAATGGCTGCTCCTATCAGTGCTCGGTAAACGGTCAGGGGCGAATCTTGAGCGTCTCGCAGCGGCCCACTTTCCGTAGCATATGGGTCACCTATCCCTATACGACTCCGAGCGATCGCATCATCGTCACCGGGCCGTATGTTAACCCCAACAACGATTTCAATAACGCCGGATTTTTTACTAACGATACGTCGCATGAGCCCGACATTGCTTCCGCTCTGTACTTAGTAACTGGCGACTGGTTTTATCTGGAAGAGACCTGGTTTTTAGCCAGCTTCGCGGTTGGCACAGGGAATGGCGCTGACGCCGCAGGTACGGACGGGCGCGGGCCAACCGGCGCCGAGGGCAGCGTTGGATATAACGCCGGAGAAGTCCGCGCTGTAGCCTGGGGCTTCCGATCGTACATCGCGGCCGCATCTGTATCCCCGGATAATACGCCGGAAAAATCGTATTTTGAAACTCTGATCAATGACTTCGTGGCGCAGGAAGAGGGCGCCCGATGTACATCCGCGGATGTCTTCCCTTGGTGTACCAGTAGTCGTTTTCACGGGAATGCCAATTGGAACTGGGGTATCTCGGTTCGATCTAAGGTCAACCGCGGCATGGGGTACCCAACTCTCCATCAATGGCAGCGCGGGCTGACGCAGTTTGTCCAGGGTAGTACCGTGCCCGGCGATTACGGTATTAACTATCTGCAAGGGACGGGGACAATAACGAATTCCGGACCCTCTCCGACCGTAACACTCAGCGATCCCAGTATGTGCTCGAAGCTGATGGTGCATATGCCTGTTGCGATCGGCTGCTCCACAGACGGCCAATGGAACTGCATGAATGGTCCTGAGGTAATTTCATCCATATCCGGATGTACCGCAACTCTGGCCGCCTATGACGGTACTCCCTTGCCGCTCAATCTCAGCTCAGCCATCTATGCGGCTGGAGGCTCAAATAGCTGGTGGATGTATTCTCCAACCGTACAAGAAGCGGAGAGCGAATTTAGCGCCGATTACCTGATGGTCGTCCTTGGTCGCGGCGATGAATTAGGCTATCCGGTCGACAACCTGGTGAACTGGTACGGTCAATTCTTCGT
>JAFARV010000623.1 GCA_019245255.1 Acidobacteriaceae bacterium
AGCCGGCAGCCGCTAACGGGAGATGCGACACGATCCCCACCGTCGACGCGTGAGCCCGGTGAGCTGACCCGAATGCATCGTTCACATAAATATCTGCCACGCTCGCCAGCTGTTTGGAGAACTCCGGATCGTTCCCTTCTTCTTCCACGTGGAAGCGCAGGTTCTCAAGCAGCAGAACCTGTCCGGCTTTCGGTTTCAAAGCCGCGACCTCCGTGCCCACACTGTCGGGCGCCATCGTGACCGGCCGGCCTAACAGTTCGCTTAACCTGGTTGCTACCGGAGCCAGACTCATCTCAGTGTTCCGCTTTCCTTTGGGTCTGCCGAGGTGGCTCCCCAGCACCACTCCAGCGCCGTGCTCCAACGCGTATTGAATGGTTGGAAGCGATGCCCGGATGCGTTTGTCGCTCGTGATCTCTTTGCCACCCGATGCGAGCGGGACATTGAAGTCAACCCGGATGAAAACCGTCTTGTCTTTCAGGTCGAGATCTTTGATCGACAACTTTCGCATGCTGCCATTGTAGGTGACGGAATAAAACCGCCTCGACGACGGAATAGGTTAATTTGGGAGGACGAAAGTACCTGTGGAAAAGTACCGAAGAACCGTCCCGCGCGGTCGAATAGTACTATGAGACCCGAAGGGCACGGAAAGTGGTCAGAGTCCTGCTCAAGAGAAGCCGTCAGGATTTAGGACTATAATCCGTAGCGAGTGGTACCGGAGAAACCGGAGTCCTAGGTCGTCTGGCGAGGGTGCATTCCCTGAGCGGTCGAGGGGTCGAGGAGAGTGATGTCAACAGCACCGATCCGCGTGTTAATAGCCGACGGGCAGCCGATTGTCCTCCATGGACTGCGGGCTGTTCTCGCGCAGAACGCTTCCATACAAGTAGTCGCCGAAGCCGTGGACGGCGTTGAAACCATTGACAAAACCGTGCATCTCGATCCCGACATCGTAATCATGGATCTGAAGCTGCCGCGTGTTGATGGATTAACCGTTCTTCGTAGCATCCAAACGCGCGCTCCACGCACTAAAGTCATTGTTTTCAGCTCGGGTGAGAACAAGGAAGAGTTCGTCGAGGCGATGAAGGTGGGCGGTTCCGGCATCCTGCTGAAAGAAGGGCCGGTCAGCCTGGTTGAAAAGAGTGTTCAGAAGGTCTACGCCGGCGAGATCTGGCTCGACTCAAGCACAACGGCCGCGGTTATTCGCCAGTTTGCAAGCCCCGCCGAGTTCACGCCTAGCCACACCAACGGAAAACCAAACCGCGAGCGGGCGCAGTTGAGCCAGCGGGAGCGCGAAATCATCGTTCTGATTGCGCAAGGTTATAAAAACAAAGAAATTGCCGAAAAAATGTTCATCACCGAGCAGACCGTGAAGAATCATCTGCACAACGTCTTTGATAAGCTGGGCGTCTCAGACCGTCTTGAACTCGCGCTTTACGCCATCCATAACAGTCTGCACGTAAAACCGTAAACGCTTAGATGCTGGCCGTCGGTTTCGACGGGAATGGCAGCCCCGGGGCTTGCCTGTGTTACACAAGAGACAATCGGAGGGTTTCCTACCCGCGGCTTTTTGTCGAAATGCCAAGTCTTCGGGATGAAATCACAAAGACTTTCTTTCGCTTCCGCAATCGGCTTCAGGGCGATGCGGCTGGGCGCGGGTCAAATCCTGCCCCGAGTTTGCGCGAAGGTCAAGAACTTGGTGGTTATCACGTTATCCGAAAGCTCGGCGCGGGTGGCATGGGCCAGGTTTACCTTGCCTTCGACAAGCGCCTGGGACGTCATGTTGCCCTAAAGGTGCTGCCGCCGGAACTTACGGCCGAAGCCGCTGTTCTGCATCGATTCAAGCAGGAGGCGCGTACCGCCTCGAGTCTCAACCACCCGAACATTCTCACTATTTACGATTTCGTCGAACTCGATTCGACAGAGATCATCGTCTCGGAATTCGTCGAGGGCGGCACGCTGCGCATGACTCTGGAGCGTGACACTGTTGACCTGAGCACCGGACTTGACATCGTTTCTCAGATCGCCTCCGCACTGGTTGCCGCCCACGAGGCCGGCGTGGTGCACCGGGATCTGAAGCCGACCAACATCATGATCCGGCCGGACGGCTATGTGAAGGTGATCGACTTCGGATTGGCGAAGCTCGCCGAGAGATCCGGTGTCGAGTA
>JAFARV010000747.1 GCA_019245255.1 Acidobacteriaceae bacterium
CCTGATCCGCGGAAGTACGGTTTTCGCCAAGCGAACGTCTGGCAATGCGCGTCACGAGCTCGCAAAAGTCGCTCAGGGCGAAGCCGAACTCGGCAGCCTGGGTTCTTTCATACAGTCGCGAGATTCTTTGCAAGGACGCCGCCCAACAACCGTTCTTCTAATGAAATATGCGCAACGAGGTCATGATGCCGGGCGCGCATTCGCGCCCTTTTGGGTATTGGACGAAGAGCAACCAGAAAAAGGTTGCAAGCTGAACGACTTTAACAACTGTCGGCTGGAGGAGGAGTATGCGATTCACAACTGTTGTTCTGTCCGGATTCGCCCTGTTCGCATGCGTAGCAGGCGAACTAAATGTCAGACCACCGTCTTATCGGGTCTTACAACCAATTACTGAGCACAACCTGACCGTGTTTCCCGTTATCGCCGACAAGTCCTTCGATACCAGCCAATTTCTGACGCTCGATGAGGGACTTCATACCGGCCAGGTAACTGTCACCGAAGTTGGGCAGCCAACTGGCTTATTGCGGCCTCGGCCGCAGCAGCCGAACATCTGGGATGAGCATCCTTATCCCGTGCCTCCGTTTCCGCACCCGCTTCCCGCGCCGCAAACAGCACGCGTCAACACACTTGCTCTGATTAACAACTCGGATCGGCCGCTCATCTTACTTGCCGGCGAGATAGTGACGGGTGGGAAACAGGATCGCGTAGTCGGTAAAGATCGCATCATTCCGGCGCACAGAGAAATGGCTCTGGATGTATTCTGCGTTGAGCCAAACCGTTGGGTGGCTGTGTCCTCACAGTTTCAGGCGACAGTTCCCGCCATGGCGCAGCCGGAACTGCGAATGAAAGCCATGGCCAAACAAAATCAACAAGAGGTGTGGGACCAGGTGGCTAAATCACGAGCAGCCTTTGCGGCCAACGTGCCAACCCAGCAGGCGCTCGAGATCGAATCCGGCTCCTCTTACGCTGGAGCCCTGCAGAATCGCGGAGTAAGGACGGGGCTGGACTCGATAGCCGTTCCGATTCAACATTCCTACGAAAAGTTGATGCAACAGTTGCAATCGCAAAAGGCCGTCGGCGCAGTTGTTGCGGTAAATGGGAGACTTCTGTGGGCCGACGTGTTTGCCAGTTCCGCGCTGCTTGAGAAGTACTGGCCCAAACTGATTCGCTCGTACGCTGCTGAGGCGCTGGCGCCGGATGTGACGCCCACGGGTTTCAATGCTACGGTTTCGCAGCAGAGTGCGCAGAGTTTCCTCGAGCACTTATATGGAGGACATGAAAGCATAGAAAGCGAACCCGGCATCTACCGGGACACCAAAATTCAGGGTGACAGTTTCGAAGTCTTCTTACTAACTTCGCTGTTACCGAACACCGGGTTTGAGGTACACATCGCGAAAATGCAGGAGTAAAAGCAGGGCACGATCAGCGGATCAACTCGGGAAGAATTTGCCCGGATGGCCCGAGGAGCGTACAATCGACGGATTCGGAAATCGCAGTAGCTTCGGTGTTAATCTCAATCACTTTCGCTCCAGAGGACTTCGCAAGATGCGCCAGGCCCGCAGCCGGGTAGACGACGGCTGATGTTCCAATCACGAGAAACACATCACAGGCAAGGGTTGCCTTGTGCGCGGCGATCCAAACATCCTCTGGCAAGTTCTCACCGAACCAGACCACGCCGGGGCGGGCCAAGGCACCGCACACGCAATGAGGCGGAGTGCAGAGCGGAACAGTCCGATCCGGCCAGGACCGGCAGCACTCGGTGCACCGCAACTTCCATATGCTTCCGTGAACTTCGAGCACCGTTTGGCTGCCTGCCCTCTCGTGCAGTCCATCGACGTTTTGAGTAATGAGTGTGAACTGAGGCGTGCGGTGTTCGAGTTGAACGAGAGCATAGTGACCGTTGTTCGGCTTGGTCTGGTCGATGAGTCCCCGCCGCCAGTCGTACCATTCCCAAACCAGCTTTGGATTCCTTGCGAATGCCTCTGGTGTGGCGAGATCCTCAGGCCGGAACTGCTTCCATAATCCCGCCTGGCCTCGAAAAGTGGGAATGCCGCTTTCTGCCGATATGCCGGCTCCGGTGAGAACGGTAATTAACGATGCGTCTTGAATCCACCGGCGTGCCTGCTCAACACACACTTCTGATGATGGCAGTATCAAACCGCGATTCGTCAAAGAGCGGGAGCTGGCGTCAGCAGCTCTGCGCCCTTCAAAGTGATCAGAACATTATCTTCATAT
>JAFARV010000825.1 GCA_019245255.1 Acidobacteriaceae bacterium
CGGAAAGACTGATTGTTCGGCCTCGGTTGAAACGGCTAATCGCCGAACGGAATCGGGCGATCAAACAGCGGGCCGAAGCGTAAAGCAATACGGTGCTGCGCACCGCGCTTCATCTAGACACGTCATCGATAAAAGCGCTGCTGTTGTGTGGGGGCTCCGTGCGGAGGCGACGGATGTGAACGGCGCCGTTACCACATACACATACAGCAACTGTGGCAATTCGTTTCCGAGCAGTATCAGCATGCCGCTGTCACTCTCGACATCGCAAGCGTGGAACTGTACGGGAGCAGTGCAGACGTCGACGACGGACCCCAACGGCAGGACTTCGAGCGTGGGCTTTGCCGATGCGAATTACTGGCGGCCGACCTCGGCGACCGATGCCACGAGCGCGGTGACTACCATGTCGTATGCAACCTCACCCATGGCGAGCGAAAGTACGTTGAACTTTAACGGCGGCGGTTCGACTGCGGATGCGCGGATTACGCTGGATGGGCTGGGCCGGACACAAGTTACACAACAGAGACAGAGTCAAGGTTCCGCAAATTACGATTCGGTGGAGACCGACTACGATTCTGTTGGCCGGCCAGCACGGGTGACGGTTCCCTATACCGGCGTGGCCGGGCAGACCAACGGGTCGGCCGCGGCGACCACCACGACTTACGATGCGCTGAGCCGGCCGCTGACGGTGACGGATGGCGGAGGCGGGACCACGACGTACTCCTATAACCAGAATGACGTGCTGATCACGGTGGGACCGGCACCGTCAGGAGAGAATCCGAAGCGAAGGCAACTCGAGTACGATGCGCTGGGCAGAGTCACGTCTGTGTGCGAATTGACAGCGGCGGCAGGCGCCGGAACCTGCGGGCAGACCGTGGCGCAAACCGGCTATTGGACAAAGTACACGTATGATGCCTATAACGATCTCTTGACCGTGGCACAGAACGCACAATCGGGCTCTCCGCAGCCGCGCAGCTATTCCTATGACGGCCTCGGCCGGATGACCTCGGAGACAAACCCCGAGACCGGCGGCGTTGCTTATGTCTATGTCTATGACAGTGACAGCACTTGCGGGACGTCGACCGGTGACCTGGTGAAACGGGTGGACGCGCTGGGTAACGTCAAGTGCTATTCCTACGATGCGCTGCACCGGAACACGGCGATCACCTATCCGAGCGGACCGTACGCGTCCGCGACGCCGCCCAAGAGCTTCGTGTACGATGGTGCGACGGTAAGCGGGGTAGCGATGGCGAATGCCAAGGGACAACTTGCCGAAGCGTACACGGGACCGAGTTCGGCGAAGCTGACCGACCTGGGGCTGAGCTACTCAGCGCGCGGCGAAGTGACCGACACCTATGAATCGACGCCGCACTTCAGCTACTACCATGTGGGCGCGAGCTACTGGGCCAACGGCATGCTGAATACCTTGACGTCGACTCTGCCCGGTCTGCCCACCTGGACCTACACGCCGGATGGGGAAGGGCGCGTCTATTCGGTAGCGGCCTCGAGCGGGCAGAGTCCGGTGACGAGCACCACGTACAACGCGTTTGGACCGACGGCGGTGACCTTCGGGTCTGCGGATTCCGATACCTTCAGCTATGACCAGACCACCGGGCGCATGAAGCAGTACACCTTCAATGTGAATGGCTCGATGGATACCGGGACGCTGACCTGGAATGCCAACGGGAGTCTGCAGAAGCTGGGGATTGTGGATCCGTTCAACTCGAGCGACACGCAGAATTGCAGCTACGGTTATGATGACATGGCGCGGATCGCGAGTGCCAACTGCGGTTCCATCTGGAACCAGACGTTCTCCTATGACGCTTTCGGCAACATTGAGAAGGCGGGCACCGTCTCGTTCCAGCCGACCTACAATAGTGCGAACCAGTACCTTCAGCTTCCGGCCGGGACGCCGGCCTACGACGCAAACGGCGACGTGACAGCGGACGGATTCCATACCTATCATTGGAATGCGGAAGCTCACATGACGGGCATCGACACGCAGACCGCGGGTTTCACGTACGACGCGCTGGGGCGGGAAGTGGAAGAACCGGCCGGGAGCACGTTTGCGCCGGCCTTCTATGCTCCGGATGGCAGCCGCCTTGGGCGCCTGTATCAGGGCGCGGTGGAGGCCGCGTTCGTGCATTTGCCGGGAGGAGCGGTTGCTACCTACGGCGCTTCCGGGCTTTCGTGGTACTGGCATCCGGATTGGCTGGGCAGTACGCGCTTATTTAGTTCACCGGCGCGCACTCCGTATAGCGCGATTGGGTACGGTCCGTTCGGCGAGGATTACGTCAATCCGGGTGCGGACGGGTTCTTCACCGGCGTCGCAGAAACGGAGTATGCCTCCGACATACGGCCTTTCCCGGCACGCGAGTTGCACGTGACCGAAGGGCGCTGGCTCACGCCGGACCCGGCGGGACTTGCGGCCGTGAATCTGACAGACCCGCAGAGTCTGAATCGGTATGTGTATGTGGGAAACCGGCCCCTGAATACTGTGGATCCGACGGGGATGTGGTCGCTTACAGACCTTTTTGCGGGTATCGTGAATGGCGTGTCGAGCATTGCAAATGCCGTCTCGAACTGGTTCAGCCCGCCCTGCGGAGCCAATTTTTGCACAATCGCAACTGGCGTCAGCAACATTCCCACCGTTTCCGCCTCTGCTGGCGGAACTTTGGGCGCGGGTGGAGGTGCCGGCGGTGGCAATTCGGGAGGCAGCGTCCCCGTTTTCTCTACGACGGTGACTGCCAAGACCAGGCCATGTCCGGCGGGAGCGACCGCAGCTGGGCTGACGTATACGCCTAGCGTACGACAACACATCGAGCAGCTGCATATGATTTTCCTGCCGAATGGTCAGGGAAATAACTTCACGTACTACAGAAGAGGTGGTGTCGACATCCCGCGCAGCCAGTACTATTTCAGTCCGTCGGGAACACCGGATCAGAATTGGAACTTGGTCATGCAAATCAATGCCCAGACGTTTTCGCTGGCTATGCCACAACCGTCGGGCAGGAATGTTCTGTTCACCGCGACCCTAGGGCCACAAAATAATCCAGTTCCTGGTGCGAGACCGTTTCTGGGCATTGATTACAGCGGCTCTTTCTATTTGTTCGGCTTCAAGGTTCCGGTCATGAAGAGCTACACGAGTACAAACACGCTTGTGACCCGCTCGGATTGCCAAACGGTAGTCAGTTCGTATGCAGGGAATCCGTGATGGCTCGTACATATATCCGTGGCTTCGTTCTCTTCTACGGTCTTGTGAGTGTGGTTATGACGAGGGGCGCCAGTTTCGACTTGATGACCAATGATTTGCGGCCTGTTCTGGACGTGATTAGCAGGTTGGCAACTGTGAAGTTGGGCGTTCAACAGGGCCTTTCAGGTTCTTTCGGCGTTTGTTTCTCAGATAGTGAAGCATTCAAGCAACTCAACGGCGCCCTCGGACGCTTTAAGGGAAATGCTTCATGGTTATTAGTGTCTCGACCGCCCGCGGTATGTCTCGTAGCGGTCCCAGAAGAGACTGAGGTGCGCAGTCGGCAGATTGCCAGCGAATCGCAACTCAAGCAACTAATTCTTCAAGACGTGCTTCCTCTCTCTTCTTTTTTGGAGGAGGAATTAGGTGTTGTCGGCGTTCCTTCCAAAGGTATTCAGGTCGAGAACGACACTCCGGCCCGTTCGGGCGTAGACAATGGTCCTGGTGGGCCAACGCTCCTCGTCTCTGATCCAGAGCGGTATATCTCGAGCGGCTTTAGGTCGACCTCCAATCGGGACCGCACCATTGACTTTTGGATGTCGGAGCAGGAACTGAATGATCTGTATTCCGTCTTGCATGCGACACAGAATGTTGGAAACACGCCAATCCTGAAGCGAGCGTCAGAGTCGACACATGAAAATTTCGTACTGAGTGCGAAGGATGTTCCAAAGCTGCGGCACGAGTGTGAAATCATTGCTGGCGCATCCCTCCGTCTACGGAGCGCAATGCAAAGGGTGATCCGGATTTGCGATCTAGCCGAAGCTGATCATTTAGGCATCGTGGTCATCGGTGGCTAGGCTCGTTGTTCCTCCAAAGAAGAATGCAACAAAGTTGTTCTATTGCCAGCCCGACATAATCGCCGTGATGAAAAAGATATTGATGCAGTCCGGCAACGGTATGAATGGCACGGAAGCATCGTTCAACGTGAACGGCAGGCCGGAACACGCGGACGAGCCGCGACGGTTCAATTCGATCGGTGAAAACTGGTACGTTTTCACCACACCATGACGCTCCAAGGCTCGCGACACGCCTAATCCAAATGCTCTCGACTGAAATAGGGGAGTACCCCCTCGCTTACCTACGATCCACTCTCACGCCGCCGGATAGTGAATTATCCAATAAATGATCGTCAATAATACGGAGGACAACCCGATCAGACCAATCGCATCTCCGATGCTGATCTTTAAGGCATTCGAAGGCTCATGGGAGTACGGCGCCGGCGCAGTTGGGACTACAGGTGTCTCGGTCGCGACAGATTGAGAACCACTCCCACTGTCAGGGAGATCTTCGAATATCGGATGATACAAGAAGCTGTAAAGGTTAGTCTGCCTCGGCTCAGGGCGACTTTCGTCGATTGAGCGTTCCAGACGAATGAGACCGTAGGTCTCCAGCTCCCGCACGCACTTCCTTGTTTCCTTTTGATTAAGACCGATATCTGCAGCAAGCCAGCGGATGCAAGGAAACACCTCCTGCTGCCTTGCCCGCCACTCGATAAGTGCGGAGTACAAGACCTTCGCGCCACAAGATAGGTTTGTACAGGTCCTGACTTCGCTGGGTATCAACCCGCCCCGAATCATTCTCTTTGAAAAGAACTGGCCCGGCTCGAAGGCGTCACCATATTTGAGGCCGCCTGCGCGACACAGGATTTCGGTTTCCGCATGGGCGCCGGTGCGCGGCAAAATTCGCATCGCGGGTACTCTGCACACCAGCAGCCAATCGTAAGCTCCTGATTCGATAAGGGGCTTCAGCGATGCTTTGGCGAAATGCTGGTATTCATTCCCAAATTTCCGGAGGTTGAGACATTCGGCCGTGCCGCCGCCCGCTTTGCCTGCCCATCGCGAGACTTTTGGCAACCGCCGGCGACTACCTTTCTCTAAGCATGACTGTGGGGTCAATAGGAAGAAGACGCTGGGCGGTGATCATAGCCATCACGCTTGCCGCGGCCTATTCCGCAACCGCACAGCAGTATAGATTTCGGCACTATGGTCACGAGGACGGCTTGCAGAGCCTTGCCGTTACCGCCGTAGTACAGGACCACGCCGGATATATCTGGACGGGAACCCAAACGTGGCTGTTTCGATACGATGGAACGCGTTTCCGCACCTTCGAAGCCGATACAGGCCTGCCCGGCCCATGTCAGATCGACGCCCTCGTGGTCGCTCACGATGGTGCGCTCTGGGCAGCTACCTGCGGCAAGCTCGCACGCGGCGTGAACGGCCGGTTCATGGCTGTCCCTTCAGACAGCCGGATAGAGGTTAATGGAGCGCAGTCTCTCGCAGCGGACGCCAGCGGCAACATCTACGTCGCCACTGCGAAAGGTCTATGGATCGCCTCTCCGCCCGGGAACGGCTCAGCGGGTCTCCCTCCCTTGCGGCGAGCTTCCTTCCTCAAACCTGAAAACCCGGTCTACGGAGTCTATTTCGATCCGAGCGGCACGTTCTGGTACGGCTGCGGTGACAGGCTATGTGAATTTCGCGGGGGAATCACCAAAACCTGGGGCCAGGATGCGGGCCTGGTTCACGCGCACTGGGCCGCAA
>JAFARV010000922.1 GCA_019245255.1 Acidobacteriaceae bacterium
TTTCGATTATCGCGTCGATGGCGCGTCCACCCTGATGAAAGACGTCGTCTCCGGTCGCGCCTTTCACCGGCCGCTCGGAGGAATGGTCGGAGTCTCAGACGTCGGGCTGGATTCGAACTGGATGGGCTACGATCTGGCGCAGGCGAATCTTTACGGCTTCGGACGTCTGGCGTGGAATCCGGATCTCAGCGCGCGCCAGATCACGGAGGAGTGGACGCGCATGACATGGGGCAATGATGATCGCGTAGTGTCGACCATCATGAACCTGGAGCTCGAATCCTGGCATGTGTATGAGGGTTACACGGGACCTTTAGGAGTGGGGACGCTCACGGACATTCTGCGCAGCCACTATGGACCGGGGATCGAATCGGCAGAGCGCAACGGCTGGGGCCAGTGGATTCGCGCAGATCACGAAGGGATTGGGATGGACCGCACGGTGGCGACGGGGACCGGCTATATCGGCCAGTACTCGCCCGAGATTGCACGCAGGTATGAGTCGCTTGCGACGTGCCCGGACGATCTGCTGCTGTTTATGCACCATGTGCCATACACGCACGTGCTCGATTCCGGCGAAACGGTGATTCAGTACGTGTACGATTCGCACTACGATGCAGCGGCCGAAGCAGAGGAATTTCCAGAGTGGTGGAAGACGCTCCGAGGCCGCGTCGACGAGCAGCGGTTTGAGGCCGTTCTGCGAAAACTCGAGTATCAGGCCGGGCATGCGATGGAATGGCGCGATGCGATCTGTCAGTGGTTCGAGCGGATTTCCGGTATTCCCGACAAGGGCGGCCGGGTGGGTCACGATGCGGGGCGGACAGAAGCAGAAGGCATGCTCCTGAACGGCTATCAGATCGTCGATGTTACTCCGTGGGAGACAGCGTCGGCGGGCAAGGCGATCTCGTGCCCGGCATCATCGTGCTCGGCTGAGCTCACATTTAAAGGCGCGCCCGGCTGGTACCACATTGGCGTGCAGTACTTCGACGTGAGCACCGGGACCGCACGCTTCGAGCTTTTCGTGAATTCGCAGCTTGTGAAACGTTGGACTGCGAATGCGTCGCTACCATTCAAGGCAGTGAACGGCGACACCTCGACACGGGAGACGGTTGACGGCGTGGCACTGCGGAGCGGAGACAAGATCCGACTCGTTGGATATCCAGACGGCGGCAACGCGGCAGCCGTGGATTACATCGAGATCAGGCCGGAATGAAGATGAGAGCAACTCTCGCGACGCTTGCGACGTGCTTAGTCGCCATGCCTGCATGGAGCGATACCGCGTATTTCGAGAGGACGTTTTTCGATAACAGTGAAACGCCCGACGCTTACTTTCACAGTGCCGGCCGCGCGTTGGAACCGAGCACTCTGGACCTCATCGGTGAAAAGCTGCCAGTCGAAACGAAGACGGTATTCAGTCCGCCGAATGCGATTCGACTCGAGTGGACATCACGTGCGAATGGCGGTTGGGAAGGTGAGCTTGACCTTTATGAATGGCGTAACCGCGACGTATATTTTCCCGGCGACGTTCTCAGCTTCTACGCGTACGCTCCGGCCGCTATTTCTTCCGCCGACCTGCCGCTAATCGAACTGCGAGATAAACGCCGCGGGTTTACACATCCGATCGAGCTCTCGCGTTATCTCGATGGCATAGCGGCGAAACGATGGACGGAAGTGCGGATCCCGATGAGTGCGTTCTCGACGGCCTCAATTCATCACTTTGAGGCGCATCGGGTCAACTCGATTTGCTTCTCTCAGGGAGCTGCCGATGGTGCTCCGCACACGCTGATCCTTGACGAGATCCGGTTCGATTCGAAGGCGGCGCTGGATGCGAATTCACATTTGAGACCGCCGGAGGATCTGAAAGCAAGAGGGTTCGAACGTCATATTGACCTTAGCTGGAGGCCTGCTGCAGGACCCGAACCGGAACGGTACGTGGTGTACAGGTCGTCGAACGGCGAACCGTATCGGCCTGTGGGTATTCAGGTACGCGGCATACATCGATTTGAAGACTGGCTAGGCGAGATAAACCGCAAGGCATCTTACAAGGTGAGGGCGGTGGATCGCGGCTGGCATGAATCTGCGTTTTCTTCAGAAGTGCAGGCCGAGACGCATGCGATGACTGACGACGAGCTGCTGACGATGGTCGAAGAGGCGTCGTTCCGTTACTACTGGGAGGGCGCGCACCCAGTCGCGGGAATGACGCTCGAGAACATTCCCGGCGATGACAGGATCGTGGCTCTCGGCGCGAGCGGTTTCGGCATTATGGCGCTGGTCGTGGGAGTCGATCGCGGTTTTATCACGCGAGCGCAAGGCGTGGAGCGGATGTTGAAGATAACAGCGTTCCTGGAACGCGCAGACCGTTATCACGGCGCATGGCCACACTTTCTGGATGGCGCAACGGGGCGGCGCATGCCGGTCTTCGACATGTTCGATAACGGCGCGGATCTGGTTGAGACCTCATTTCTGATGGAGGGCCTGCTTACTGCACGGCAATATTTCAAAGACAACCAAGACCTTTATACCCGAGTCACGCGGCTGTGGGAGACGGTCGAATGGGATTGGTTCCGGCGCTCGGCGGATGGGCCCGCGCTGTTCTGGCACTGGTCGCCGGAGTACACGTGGTACATCAATCATCGACTCTACGGCTGGAACGAGGTGATGATTACGTACCTGCTGGCAATCGCATCGAAGACACACGGCGTCGCTCCCGGCCTTTACTACACGGGTTGGGCGGGTGATCCGAAAGAGTTCATCAACGGGCACACGCATTTCGGAATCAAGCTGGACCTGGGCAGCGGCACCGGTGGCCCGCTGTTCTTTACTCATTACTCCTATATGGGGTTCGATCCGCACGGAATTCACGATCGATTCACCAACTACTTCGAGAACAATGGCAATATGGCACGGATCAATGGCGCGTATTGTGCCGAAAATCCGAATCATTTCAAAGCGTACGGCAGAGACTTGTGGGGGATCACGGCGGTTGATGGTCCGCAAGGTTATGTTCCGTATGAGCCGACTCCTTCGATGGATGATGGGACGATCGCACCGACGGGCGCGCTGAGTTCATTTCCTTACACACCAGAGGCGTCGTTGCGGGCGCTGAAGTACTTCTATCGCGAGCTTGGGGATCGTTTGTGGGATGTGTACGGTTTCCGGGATGCGGTGAATGTACAGCAAAACTGGTTTGCGCGCATCAACATGGGGCTGAATCAGGCTCCTATCACGGTGATGATTGAGAACTACCGTACGGGATTGGTCTGGAAAAACTTCATGGCGAATCCGGAGATCGGGTCGATGGTTGAGCGCGTGGGTTTGAGGTAAGTTCTCGCGCGCGGCTGCCAGCCCGATTTTTTGCGGTCGAATCTGTTGCTTTCGGGCGTGAAACCGTCTACCATGACCGGAAACAGACATTTTGGCCGTTTACGTGCCTTGCAACATGGGCAGGTGGCATTTCCGTCTAAGAATTTGAGACGTGTAGTGCCCACTCTTGTTCGTGGAGGTTTTTTCGCGTCGTGAGGTTCAGTGGTGAGAAGTTGTCACGCCGGGACCTGCTGCTTTCGGCTGCGGGAGGTCTTGTTGTCGCACGGGCCGGCAGCGCGGCCACACTCCCTGCCTCTGCGCCGGCGCTGAAAGATCCGGAACGCGAGTTTCTGGAAGATTACGCCAAGCGCTGTTTCACGTACTTTGTCGAACAGGCGAGTCCTCACACCGGTATGGTGATGGATCGCGCCGGGGTGAATGGGTCTCCCTCAGGGCACAACATCGGCAGCCTTGCTGCGACTGGCTTCGGCTTGAGCGCGCTCTGTATTGGCGCGAGCAGAGGCTGGATTCCGAAAGATCAGGCACGGATCCGCATCGCTCAGACGTTGCGCTACCTGTGGGGACATGCGTTTCACGATCACGGATGGTTTCTTCACTTCGCCGATACAGACACCGGCGCGCGGCGGCTG
>JAFARV010000965.1 GCA_019245255.1 Acidobacteriaceae bacterium
TCGTGCTTGGAAGGCCGAGCAGTTGGGCAGCGGGTATGCGTTGAGCTCCTGGATTGAACGTACGGCGATTCTGGACGCTGATGCCGTGATTGCAGTCTCTGCGGGCACAAAAGAAGATATCTGTCGTGTCTATCCGGTCGACCCTAATCGAGTCCACGTCATCTACAACGGCATCGATCTGAACGAGTATCAGAAGACGAGCGATACCGGCGCACTCGATAAATACGGTGTGGATCGTTCGGTGCCCTACGTTCTCTTTGTCGGCCGCATTACGAGACAGAAAGGCGTCACGCACCTGGTTGATGCAATCCGCTATATGCCGCCCGAGACTCAAGTGGTGCTATGCGCCGGAGCGCCTGATACCCCGGAAATTGCGGCCGAGATGCGCGAGAAAGTCGACGAAGCCCGCAAATCAAACCCTCGCGTGGTGTGGATCGAGAAGATGGTTTCAAAGCCGGAGGTCATTCAGCTCTATAGCAACTGCAGAGTTTTCTGCTGCCCTTCGGTTTATGAGCCGTTCGGCATCATCAACCTGGAAGCGATGGCGTGCCGCGCTGCCGTGGTTGCAAGCGCTACTGGCGGCATCAAGGAAGTGGTAGTCGATGGCGAAACCGGATACCTGGTGCCCTTCGAGCAAGACCCCACCACCAGTTTCCCCACCAAGCCCGACCAATTCGCGCGCGATCTGGGCGCGAAGGTGTCTGAGCTTCTTGGCGATCCCGACAAATGCAAAGGTTTCGGCAATGCCGGCCGTAAGCGCGTCGAAGAAAGGTTCAGTTGGACAGCCATAGCAGACCAGACGATCCGCCTCTACACGGAATTGATCGGCGCTACAAAGAGGACACAGCATGCCTGAGGCAGCACAAGATGGCCGCCGGCGGGTGATCATCGAGGGCATTTCTCCCGAGATCGACGGTGGCCGCTTCCCGGCAAAACGCACGGTCGGCGATGTGGTTCGCGTGGAAGCGGACATCTTCACCGACGGGCATGATTCGGTTGCCGGCGCCCTGCTCTACCGTTTCGAGAAGACGAGTGAATGGTGCGAGACGCGGTTTCAAGCAATTAATAACGATCGTTGGTGGGCTGAGTTTCCGGTCACTGAACTGGGCCGGTATCGCTACAAGGTTATCGGATGGGTGGATCACTGGGAAACGTGGCGAAAAGACCTATTGAAGCGCATTCAGGCCGACACCGATACGCCGGTTGACTATCAGATCGGCGCCAAGCTGATTGAGGAAGCCGCCGCCCGTGCAAAGGGGGAAGACGCGACGTGGTTACGCGGCGAAGCACAGTTACTGAACGACGAGCCGAGCACAGAAGAACGTCGAGCGCGAGCTACCGCGACCCCGTTGAACTTGAGAATGTTGCGCTATCCCGATCACCGGTTCAAAAGCGAACTGGATCGGGAATTAGTCATCGTCGTCGATCCGGTGCGCGCACGTTTCAGCTCCTGGTACGAGTTCTTCCCGCGATCGACAGCCAAGGAGCCCGGCACGCACGGCACGTTTCGGGACTGTCTCGACCGCCTCGAGTACGTAGCCGATATGGGGTTTGACGTTGTCTATCTTCCGCCGATTCACCCGATTGGATTCAAATTTCGAAAAGGCAAAAACAACACCGTCGTTGCCGAACCCGAAGACGTGGGCAGTCCGTGGGCGATTGGTGCACAAGAGGGCGGTCATAAGGCGATTCTCGCGGCGCTCGGAACACTTGAGAACTTTCGGACGTTTGTGGCGCGCGCCTCAGAGCTTGGGATGCAGGTGGCACTGGATATCGCGTTTCAAGTAGCGCCCGATCATCCATATGTTAGAGAGCACGAAGAGTGGTTTAAGAAACGGCCCGACGGGACGATTCAATACGCCGAGAATCCACCGAAGAAGTATCAGGATATTTACCCTTTCGACTTCGAGACGTCGAATTGGAAACAGCTCTGGCAGGAACTGAAATCCGTTTTCGAGTACTGGATTGAGCAGGGAATCCGTATTTTCCGGGTCGATAACCCTCATACGAAAGCTTTTCCCTTCTGGGAGTGGTGCATTACAGAACTGAAGCGCGCGAATCCCGATGTGCTGTTCCTGTCCGAAGCTTTTACGCGGCCAAAGATTATGTACCGGCTGGGTAAGTTGGGATTCAGCCAGTCCTACACATATTTCCCATGGAGAAATGCTAAAGCTGAGTTACAAGAGTATTTAACGGAACTGACCAAAACGCAGGTTCGCGAATTCTTTCGCCCGAATCAGTGGCCGAATACTCCGGACATCTTGACGGAGTTCTTGCAGACAGGACTCCGGTCCTCATTCATGATCCGATTTCTTCTGGCCGCGACCATCGGAGCAAATTACGGCATCTACGGTCCTGCATTTGAGCTGATGGAGCACAGACCGTTACGGCCCGGCAGCGAGGAATATTTAAATTCGGAGAAGTATCAGATCCGGCAATGGGATCTCGGACGGCCCGACAGTTTGCGGGAGTTCATTGCACACGTCAACCGAATCCGGCGCGACAACCCAGCCCTTCAAAATGATTGGTCGATCGACTTCCACCCGATTGCGAACGATCAGTTGATCTGCTTTACGAAAAGCTCGCCCGACGGCTCCAATCTAATCCTCGTCGCCATCAATCTCGACCCACATTACACGCAATCCGGCATTGTTGATCTGCCTCTCAACAGGTTGAAGATAGATCCGGATCGTCCTTTCCAGGCACACGATCTGCTGACCGGGGCGCGATATGTGTGGAATGGGCCGCGAAATTACATCGAGTTGAATCCGCATAGTGTGCCCGGCCACATCTTCGCGATTCGGCACAGACTTCGAACCGAACACGATTTCGATTACTTCCTTTGAAAGCGGTCGCTCACAGCAATAGTCGTATGGGTATGTTGGCGGTTTCGAATGCGGATCTGGAAAAGGTTCTGCCGGATTACATCGTCAGGCAGCGCTGGTACCGGGCCAAGGCGCGCACGATCTCGGGGTTGCAGGTACAAGATGTCATTCCGCTCGAGGAAGGCTCACACATCCTGATCCTTCGCGTCGACTACCGTGAGGGCGACTGCGATAACTACCTGCTCCCGGTCACTAAGGCAAGAACGGAAGACGAGATCGTCAGCGGCCGGCTTTACGGGGCGCTCGCACAAGAGGATTTCCGGCGACGGCTATTGAATGCGATCGCCTGTGATCGCAAGTTCAGAGGCGAACACGGTGAATTCGCGGCGAGCAAGACAGCCGCATTTGACCGCGCCTGCGACCCTTCAGAGCAGATCGAGAGCGTGGTCTCGCGGGCGGAACAAAGCAACAGTTCAATTATCTTCAAGAACCGTTTCATCTTGAAAGTCTTTCGCAAGCTGGAGCGAGGCATCAACCCTGATCTCGAGATTGGCCGCTTTCTCACTGAGCGCGGATTCAGATATACGCCTGCCGTTCTCGGTGAACTCGAATACCGGCCCACCCAGGGCGAAGCCATGGAGGCTGGAATTCTGCAGGCGTTTGTTCGCAATGAAGGCGACGCCTGGAAGTACACGTTGGAATCACTCCAGCCTTTCTTCGTGCGAGCGCTGCAGAGCGGCGTCCTTCCGGAAGTGCCGCATGCGCATCCATTGGAGTTGTGTTCGGAAGAAGTGGCGGCGCTAGCGCGCCAGACAATCGGCGAATACCTCGAATCGGCGCGGTTGCTTGGCGTCAGAACGGCTCAGATGCACAGCGCGCTGGCAGATCCTGACGCCGCCAGCGACTTTCGACCGGAACAGGTCACGCGCGAATACGCTGCTCACCTGTATGAAGAGATGCTGCAGCAGACCGAGATTACATTTGATCTCGTTCGAGACAAGCAGAATATGCTCTCTGGTGAGGCGGCTGAAGATGCGCGTGCGCTGATCGCGGCGGAAGCGGCTGTGCGACAGCGGTTCTCGAATCTTCGCGACAAGCCTGTGCAGGCTCTTCGCATACGGCACCACGGCGATTATCACCTGGGGCAGGTGCTGTGGACGGGCGAGGACTTCGTCATCATCGACTTCGAGGGCGAACCGGCACGGCCGCTAGCGCATCGGCGTATCAAGACGCTCGCGATGCGTGATGTAGCGGGAATGATCCGCTCCTTCTCATATGCCGGCTTCGCCGCGCTGTTCGGCCAGGTCGAGGGCGTGCCCGCCGGGCCAGAGCACCGAAAACGAGTGGAGACCTGGGCAGGGTTCTGGACCGCATGGGTGAGTGCGGCGTATCTGAAAGGCTATTTTGAGACAGCCGCCACAGCGCCGTTCTTAGGTTCCGATCGCGAAGAGCATCGCGTGCTCTTCGATGCCTTCGTTCTACAGAAGGCGCTGTATGAAGTCGCGTACGAACTCAACAACCGGCCCGATTGGGTGCAGATTCCGCTCCGTGGCATATTGAGCCTGATCGGCGCCGATGCCCGGAGGACGCAATTTGCTTAGCGACAACGATTACTACTTTTTCCAGGAAGGCACCCACACGCAACTGGCCAACGTGCTGGGCGCACACCTTACGAAGGATGGCGCTGAGTTTGCTGTTTGGGCGCCCAACGCGAAGCGGATTTCAGTGATCGGCGATTTTAATGGCTGGAATGCGGAAGCGAGCCCGTTATCGCCGACCGGCCGGGCCGGTATCTGGCAGGGCTTTGCCGGTGGCGCGTATCAGGGCGCGAAGTATCAGTTCCGGATTGAGTCCGCACACGCTAAGGACCCGTTATACAAAGCCGACCCTTTTGGCACCTTTCAAGACACGCCGCCGAAGACCGCCTCTATTCTGTGGAATCTTGATTATCAGTGGGGTGATGGTGAGTGGATGGCGAACCGCCGCCGGGCGAATAGCCTGCACGCGCCGATATCCATCTACGAGGTGCACCTGGGCTCATGGCGGCGCGCGGCGCACAATGGCAAGCGCCATCTCACGTATTGTGAACTTGCCGATCAACTGATTCCTTACGTGAAAGAGATGGGCTTCACGCACGTGGAGTTCATGCCTGTGATGGAGCATCCCTTCTACGGATCGTGGGGGTACCAGACAACCGGCTACTTTGCGCCCACAAGCCGCTACGGGCCTCCGCAGGATTTCATGCACCTGATCGATTCCTTTCATCAGCACGACATTGGGGTGATTTTGGACTGGGTGCCCTCACATTTTCCGGACGATCCACACGGGCTGGGACTATTCGACGGTATGCATGAGTTCGAGCCGGCGGATCCGAGGCGCGGTGTTCATCCGGATTGGAACAGCTTCATTTTCGACTACACCCGGCCCGAGGTCCGTAGTTTTCTACTGAGTAGCGCGATGTTCTGGCTGCAGCAATATCATGCCGACGGACTGCGTGTGGATGCTGTGGCTTCTATGCTGTATCTCGATTACTCGCGCGCGCCCGGCCACTGGCTGCCGAATCAATATGGCGGCCGCGAGAACCTGGACGCAATTGCTTTTCTGCGTGTCATGAACGAGGACGTTTACCGGTTCTGTCCTGATGCTCAGACGATTGCGGAGGAATCTACCGCGTGGCCTATGGTGTCGCGTCCTACATTTCTCGGCGGCCTTGGATTCGGTTTCAAGTGGGACATGGGATGGATGCACGACACCCTGCAATATCTGTCTCAAGATCCAATCAACAGGCGGTATCACCACCACGACATCACATTCCGGATGGTCTACGCTTTCAATGAGAATTTTATTCTCCCGCTTTCGCACGACGAGGTCGTTTACGGCAAGGGATCGTTGCTCGCGAAGATGCCCGGCGATGACTGGCAGAAGTTAGCGAGCTTGCGCGCATTGTTCGCATACATGTATGCCCAGCCCGGCAAGAAGCTGCTGTTCATGGGCGCTGAGTTTGCGCAGTGGTCAGAATGGTCGCATGAAGGAAATCTTGATTGGTCTCTGTTGGACCGGCCCGAGCATTCGAGC
>JAFARV010000281.1 GCA_019245255.1 Acidobacteriaceae bacterium
TCGAGAACCATGACCGCAGAAGCCCATAAGGCGGCCGAAACTGCGCTGCAACTCGATCCCACCGTTGCTGCAGCATTCAATGCACTGGCTTGTGTTCGCGGCAGCCACGATTGGGAATGGGAGGAGTCGGAGCGTCTGTATCGTGAGGCGATTCGGCTGAATCCGGGCTATGCTATCGCTCACCAATGGCTTGGGGGAGACAACCTCGCCGTGCGCGGCCGTTTAGAGGAAGCTCACGCTGAACTGGACATCGCCTGCCGGCTTGATCCGTTGTCTGGCATTATCCGCGAGAGCAAAGGACTTGCATTTCTCTACGAACGCGACTACGAACGTGCGCTGGAGGTGTACAGAGAAGTACTGGAACTGGATCCTTATTATTACCGGATTCACAGCGCAATCGGGCGGGCGCTGGCACAATCGGGCCGCTATGCCGAGGCAATACATCATCTGGAACTGGCTCGTGTGCGCTGTGGTGAACCCCCGAATGTGCTTGCTGTTCTCGGGCAAACCTATGCGTGGCAGGGAAAAATCACCGAAGCGCGGGCGATACTTTCCCGCCTGTCACAGTTGGCGGCACAACAGCCGGTCTCGCCCGCAAGCTTTGCGCTGATACATATTGGCCTCGGCGAAAAGGAGCAAGCGCTTAATTTGCTCGAGCGCGCCTTGAATGAACGCAACTGGAGAGTGATCACTCTGAAAGTTCATCCGGCGTACGACCCGCTTCGCGGCGAGCCGCGATACCAGGCCTTGCTCAAAAAGATCGGACTCTCCGACTAGGCAACCTTCTTACCGTAAGCTGCCACCGTAAGATCACCTGCTCACACTCCCCGCCGCGCCCTTCCGTCGCGCAACATACAAGCATGACGGACCACCTTCGCGCGCTGCTTACTGCAATCCTCCCCACAATTACGGTTGGATTATTGTCGCCGGCATTTATGAGTTCCCAGCAAAAAACGTCCTGGCAGGATTGTCAAACAAAAGGTGAATCAGCCTTTCAGTCGGGTAGATATTCTGACGCTGAGCGATTGTTCCTCGCCGCTCAAAAGGCAGCAGATCAGGCAGGCGCCTCTAACCTGGAGCTCGTACCCCTCTGGTGCGATCTCGCTGCCGTCTACCAATCTGAAGCGCGCTTCCCCGACGCCGAAGCGCTCTTCCGCCGGGCACTCGAAGAATTAAAGACTCACGCCACAACGTTTGCGCCGCAAGCTGCTGGGGTCGAAGAGAAACTTGCTGCCGTTTATGCCGATGAGGGCCGGTACGACATTGCCGAACGGCTTGCAAAGGAGGCGCTCAGCGTTCAGGAGACCACGAGTTCTCCGGAACTGACAACTACACTTCGAGCGCTCGGAAGCATCAAGACTGCGCAAGGTGACTATGTCGAAGCGAGGCGCCTGCATGAACGGGCACTCGAGTTAGATCAACAGATGCGCCTGCCCATCGTCGCCTTCGACTTGGCATGCGTGGCGCGCGACACTTACAAAATCGGCAATTTTGAAGCAGCCAAGGCCTTATTCCAACAGTCGCTCTCTAGCTTTGAGTCACAATCTGGTTACAAACCCGAGGAATACGCGATTGTGCTCGATAACTTTGCGCGCCTTGAGCAATCTCGAGGGGACTTGAAAGAAGCGGAGCAACTCTTTCAGAGAGCGCTGGCAATCTGGCAACACGTCCTCGGACCGCGGCATCCGAGTATTGCTTCCGGGCTGTCTAATCTCGCGGGTCTGTATTCCTCGCGGCGCAAATGGACCCAGGCCGAAGAACTCTACCGCCAAGCTCTCGATATCGATCGAGCTGCCTTAGGCGAGAATACTTCGCAGGTGGCCCGCGACCTCAACAATCTCGCCTTTGTATGCTTCGAGCGCCATCGCATTGAAGAAGCACAATCGCTGCTGGAACACTCGCTCGAGATCAGCGAACACAGCGGTGCGGGCGCTACCGCTGACCACGCAATCGCGGAGGCCAATCTGGCTCGAGTCTATGCCGCGGAGAAACGATACGACGAGTCTGACCGTTTGTTTGAGCGGGCAGTAGCTCTCCTCACCACCGTATCGGGAGCGCATGACCCCAGTCTGACGCCCGTGTTAGAGTCCTACTCGGCAGTCCTGCGCGAACAGCATAAATTCGCCGAGGCGGAGCAAGTGCAGCTTCGAGCGACGAGCATTCGAGTGGCGGTCGCCCTCACCCGTGAGTCGTCAGCGAGCCTGCGTTCGTTCTAGCGCTATAGGTTGTGCTAAGCTCTCCGGAGTCGTTGAAACCAACTAGTCGCCTCAGTGCAGCGATGTTATCTGTGAAACAATTTACTGCGGAGACGGCGGAGTGGTCGGACAGGAGGGTTGTATGGCAATCATCGGCGCTCACATGCTGCTCTATTCTTCTGAACCGGACGCCCTTCGCGGTCTGTTGCAAAGCGCATTCGGCTTCAAATCCGTAGACGCCGGCCACGGTTGGTTGATCTTTGAGCTGCCTCCAGCAGAACTCGGCGTTCACCCGGCAGAAGGCCCCAGGCACGCATCGGGAATTCGCCATCAAGTCACGTTCATGTGCGACGACATTGAAAAAACAGTCGGCGAACTGCGTGGCAAAGGCGTGCGCATCGAGGGTAAGCCAGAGGATGAAGGTTGGGGAGTGACGGTGACCATGACACTCCCTGGCGACTTGCCTGTCATGCTTTATCAACCGCGTCACCCCGTTGCAATCAAGCAGAGCAAGTGAGTGGACAGGCACCTCGCTTCTTGAGTTTCAAGCTCGTTCTTCGTTTGACAGGCCGCAGCTAGCGTAATCAATCCCACAACCCGTAGGCCCATCCTAATGAAGAGTGCGCAAGCACGAGTCAGTCGCGACCCGACCGCCATCATCCGCATCAGTATTACCAGATCTCAGATAAGCAAGGGAATGAGATGCGGCACGACTTACAGGCAGTCACGAACAATACATTTGAGGCGCTCGGCGCACGGCGCGTGTTTTCACGCATTACTTCTCATTTATTTGTACTAGCTCTCATGCTTGACATTGCGGCTGCGGCCCGTGCCGCAACGTTGCGGCCCGATACCGTGACTGCTTGGAACCAGTATCTGCAAACTGCAAATGCGAATCTTGAAAACCGGATGCGGTCAGGAAGCAGTTTTTTATGGTCACTTCAAACTGCGGAGCGTGCCTCTCGACTACGGTCCGGAGAAATCATTGTTCAGCCGGTTTCGGCGCAAAATCCCCGCCGAGTGCCAGGCGGATTAATCCATGACTGGATCGGCGCGATGTTCCTGCCGGACACGACTGTGGACGATGTGCTCAGTATCAGTCGTAACTACGATCACTACAGAGATTTCTATCGGCCCTCAGTTACTGACTCGAAAGTGATCGCTCGCAATGGCTCTGAGGATAAGTTCTCGATGGTTCTGATAAACCGGGACTTCTTTCTGAAGACTGCCCTCAAGCTCGAATATCAGGCAACCAATGTAACTCTGGACGGTTGCCGCTTCTACTCGGTATCGAGAACCACACGTGTGCAGGAGATCAAAGATTACGGTAGCGCGGACGAGCAAGCGCTTGCCGAAGGTGAGGGAGGCGGATACGTGTGGAAGCTATTCAGCGTGATTCGTTTCGAAGAGCGCGACGGCGGCGTATACGTCGAGATCGAAGCCATTGGGCTTAGCCGGGACATTCCGGTAGCAATTCGGCCCATAGCGGAGCCCATCGTGCGGCGTGTTTCTCGAAGAGCTCTTGCGCTTTCCTTACAGCAGACAAAAGATGCGGTCGCCAGTCTGATTGCGGAGCGCGAACCGTCCCGCCTGGCTCCGATCGCGTTGAATACGCTGGCCGGAAGTGCTTGTTCAGGCCGCTGATCTCGCTGCTCGGGAAGGGATAGCCCCGGCAGCTGTTTGCGCTTCCGTCTACATCCAAAGGTGGATGTGCTTTCCAATCTCCTGATTGATGACAAAAAAGGCGTTTTCTTTTACCCTGCTGAAAACGCTTCATGTCTTGCTCACTCAGGCAGACTTTCCTTTGTCTGCAAACTCTGTTGTTTTGCGCCTCGCTTGCGCTGTGCCAGGACCCTACCGGGGTAGTGGAAGGTCAGCTTACGGACCCCTCCGGAGCGCTGGTCCCCAACGCTACCATAACGATCACAAACTCTGCTACCGGCTTTACGGCCGCTCAGCACTCCTCAGGAGTCGGCGGATTCCGTTTCTCGTATCTGCCGGTGGGCAACTACACGCTGCGTATCTCAGCGCAAGGCTTTGCGCCCGCTGATACGAAGGACATTCATGTTGATGTCGATCGCGTTGTCAACCTGCCGATTCGACTGGAACTGGCCGGAAACAAGGATACGGTAGACATCAGCGCAATTGCCGCAACCGTTGATGTAAGTTCAACTCTCGGTAACGTCGTAACCTCGCATGACGCAGTCGACTTACCCCTGAACGGTCGCAACCTGACGCAACTGGGCCTTTTACAGCCGGGCGTAGCGCCGCTAACATTCGGACTCTTGCAAGCGGGGGGAATCGCGAGGGCCAACCAGGCGTACGCGGTCAATGGGCAGCCACCCGAAAGCAACAATTATCTGCTCGACGGAGTCACCAATGTCGATAGCGTTAATGGAGGCTTTGCTCTGCGAACGCCCCCCGATGCTGTAACTGAATTCCGGATTCTGACTTCGAACGCCCCGCCCGAATACGGCGAGACGAGTGGCGCCACGACTAGCGTAGTGACCCGGTCGGGAACCAATGAGTTTCACGGAGATCTCTACGACTTCCTTCGGAACAATGCACTCGATGCGCGGAATTTCTTTGCAGCATCCACCGAGCCTCTGCATCAGAACCAATTCGGCGCGACCCTTGGAGGTCCGATCCGCCGCGACAAGGACTTCTTCTTCGCTTACTACGAAGGACAGCGCGATCGTCAGGGTGAAACGCGTACTGCGATTGTGCCGAACGCAGCGGAACGTTCAGGCAACTTCTCGGGACTAACCAATAGCAATGGAAATCCCGAGCCGTTGATCAATGAGTTCACAGGGCAGCCGTTCTCTTTCGGAGGCGTTATGGGACAGATTCCGCCGTTCCTCTTGAATCCCATCTCGCTCAAAGCCGAGTCGCTGATCCCACTGCCGAATATCGGCCCCAACCTGTTTTCATCAACGCAAATCGAAACGACCAATTACGATCAGGGTGGTTTCCGCCTGGATCATTACTTCAGCAACAGCGACCAGGTTTTTGTCCGGTACGCCACGTCCTCGGTGCATCAGTTGGATCCCTTGCCCATCAATGGCTCGGGCGTCCCCGGCTTTCCGGTTGCGAATGACATTACGACTAACTCAGCAACTATCTCGAGCGTGCATCTGTTCTCACCGTCACTCGTGCAGACGGCGCGCGTCGCGTTCTTCCGGAATGTCTTTTTGCAGGGAACGGCAACGAATCACAGTCCGGCGAGCGACTTAGGGTTCACTTATCAGCCGACCCTGCCCAGCGCCCTTGGCAACCCCTATTTCATCATCAGCGGTTACACTGAGGTGGGAAATCCGATCACCGGGCCTCAAAACACTTACCAGAATGACTATCAGGGTTACTACTCGCTCGCATGGACACGCGGGAAGCATAACTGGAAGTTCGGGGCCGACATAGATCGCCAGCAAATCAATGTTTTGCTGGGCATCGCCACTAATGGCTTTTTTGTGTTCGCTCCTTTCCCGGTAAACGATTCATTCGCCAGCTTTCTGCTGGGCCAGCCGGTGCAGTTCTTCCAGGGTGGCGGAGATTTCAATCGCGGTCTGCGCAAGTGGATTGTTGCCGGCTATTCGCAAGACGAGTGGCGCGTGAATAACAGGCTGACTCTGACATACGGTCTGCGATACGAGGTGAACACGCCATACACGGACATCAGGAACAGATTGAATGCCTGGGCTCCGGGCAAGCAGTCGACGGTCTACCCCAGTGCGCCGGCTGGCCTGCTCTTTCCCGGTGATCGCGGTGTTCCTGACGGTATTGCGCCCGTGGATTATCACGAATTCATGCCGCGCATCGGACTCGCATGGGACCCGGCGGGAGACGCCAAAACGACAATCCGCGCAGGATACGGCATCTTTTACGATGGCTACACGAATGGGACCGGAGGGCCGATACAGGCCGGGGTCAGCGCGCTACCCTGGACAGAAGCCTATCAGTTACCCGGACCCGGCATGAACTTCGCCAACCCGTATAACGGAAGTACGCCACCGTTCGTGTTACGGCAGTTCGTACGTCCTGCAACAGTTCTTACCGTGCAATCCGGTATGTTGCCCCCTTATTCGCAAAACTGGGACTTCTCGATTGAACATGTATTTGCGCGCTCGTATTTGCTAGACCTGCGCTATGTCGGTAACAAAGGAACGCACTTACCGCGGTTTATCGAGGCCAATCCGGCTATTTACGGACCCGGCGCCACCTCGAACAATGCCGACCAGAGACGTGAGTACGCAGACTGCGACGCTTCAGGATCCTGCGCTTTCGCATCGGTCGGTCTGATTGCTGATAACAACGCTTCTACTTACCATGCCTTGCAGGCTTCTTTGTCGCGCCAATTGACCCGTAACTTGTCCTTCCAGGCATCCTATTGGTGGTCGAAGAGCCTGGACTATGTTTCATCCCTGAATATTGCCGGATCGGCGCCGACGCTCGTAGCGGGAGAAAACGATCTGGCACAAAATCCGTTCGACTTGCGCGCCGAACATGGGCCGTCTCTCTTTGACGCGACGCATCGATTCGTTTTCAGCGGAACGTATGCGCTGCCTGGCTGGCATTCGGCATCCCGTCTTGCTGGTCTGGTTGTGAACGGCTGGCAATTGAACACCATTGTCTCAGTCGCCTCCGGTACACCATTCACCGTTTATGACAGTGACAACGCGCCTTTGCAGGGAAGTGCTCCCGAAATTACCGGCTTTTACTCGAGCCGCCCAAACGCTGTTTCCGATGCCAACAACGGCCCTCACACCGCAAACGAATGGGTCAGCCGCGGCGCATTCCAGCAATTGACTCAGACCGCGAATCCGGGGCAGTTCGGCAACGAAGGACGCAATGCCGTGCGCGGGCCTGGCCTCGCCACTG
>JAFARV010000374.1 GCA_019245255.1 Acidobacteriaceae bacterium
CTGGCAGTAGCCGCACTGAGGCACGTCGACCTCCAGCCAGGCCTGTTGCAACGCCTGCGAACCCTTGTGAGATAAGCCTTCTATTGTCGTGATCTCTGCGTTCGCAACCGCGGATAGCGGAGTGAGGCACGACTGAACGGGTTTGCCGCCCAGGTGGACGGTGCAAGCTCCGCACTCGCCGATTCCGCAGCCGTACTTGGTTCCGTGCAGGTTCAGAATGTCACGAAGGACCCACAGAAGTGGGGTATCTGGCGACGCGTCTACCGAAGCAGCGCGCCCGTTAACAGTGAAATGAATTGCCATTGAAGTCGTCCGCTCCCAGGTCTGACTCTGTGGGTCGACGCAATGCTATTCATCTCGTGGTGCTGTCATCGGGTCGATGCGGGTCGCCCGGCGGGATGGCCAATAGCTTGCAATCAACGCCACTCCTATCAGCATAACGGTGAACTGTTGGGAAGAGATGGTGGTCAGGTTTGCTGGTACAGGCTGCCGCGGGAAACACAGGTTGCGATTCAACTGTACAGTTCGGATAATTAAAGTGAAGAGTTCATTTTATGCAGCCAGCGAAGAACAAGTCTATTGTCGTATCGGCGCTTACGGTCCGAACTGGCTTGGGCAAGCTGCTGCGCCGAGTGGAAGATGAGCAACGCTCACTTGTGATCGAGAAGCGAGGCACGCCCACTGCGGTACTGCTCAGTATCCGTGACTACGTACGGCTGGCGGCCCCAGAACCCGAAGTACTCCGCGTCATTGGTGAAGAATCGAAGCGCAAGGGTACGGACAAGCTTAGCTCACGCGGGATTGACCAGATTATCAAGACGGCCCGCGCTGCAAGACGCAAGCGCGGATGATCTCACTTCGGCTGATCCTCGATACAAACATCATCGTCTCAGCCGCCATTAAGCCGGACGGGCTCCAGCGCACGGTGCTTCTGCTCGCAATCACTAAGCCGGCAAGACTGTATGTCACCGAGGAGATTATCGCGGAGTACTGTGACGTGCTCTCGCGCCCAGAGCTGAAAATTCGCAAAGGCCTTCGTCAACAGTTACTCGGACTTATTCAGAACCACGCATACCTGATCAAACCTTCACGCCCGCTTCAGGTAACGAGTGACCCGGATGACGACAAGTTCTTAGAATGCGCCGATGCGGCTCGCGCCGACTATCTGGTCACCGGAAATCAGCGGCACTTTCCGAAATTCTGGAAGAAAACGAAGGTGATCACCTCACGAGAGTTCATCGCCATCGTGGCACCGCATCTGGTTAGATAACTGCGAGTGCCCGGATATCACACTACTCATCTCGTAACGCTGTCATCGGGTCGATGCGGGTCGCCCGGTGGGATGGCCAATAGCTTGCAATCAACGCCACTCCTATCAGCATAACGGTGAATGTGGCGAAGGTGATCGGGTTCAAGTGCACCACTCCGAACAAGACGTGAGACATCGTGCGAGCGAGCAGAACAGTTAGCGGAACGCCGATGATCACGGCAGCGACGAGGAACCTTACTGTCTGGCCTAGAGTCATGGCTAAAATGCCGGCGCGCGTTGCTCCAAGTGCCATGCGGATTCCGATCTCGTGAGTACGTGCCGCCACGAAGAAGGAAACGATGCCGTAGATGCCCGTTGCGGCAAGAATTAGTGCCACAATTGCGTAGCCGCTCATGGTTCGCGCAGCCGCATACACGCCGCCGCGGGCCTCAAATTCAGCTTCTTCAAGTGTCTTCACATCATAGATCGGCATCTGGCGATCGAGATTCGTCAGCACAGCACGAAGCGCAGGCGCAACGGTGACAGGATCGCGCGCGGTACGGACGTCGATTTGTGCAAACGAATGAGGAAATTGAGCGTAAGAAATGTAAGCGCCGGGCGACGGCGTCCCGTGAAACCAGTCCTCGACGATGTCGCCCGAAACGCCAACCACCATTAACCACTGCGGATTCCCGGCAAACCGGATATGCCGCCCGATCGGATTCGTGTCCGGCCAATAATGGCGCGCCATCAATTGGCTGATCACCACGACGGGTGCACTCGTCGAACGATCGTTTCGGGAAATTCCGCGACCGGCAAGGATCGGAATGTGCAACGCATCGAAGTATTGACTGCTTACCGAGTAGACACGTGGTAGCGGTTCGCCGGGAAGGGCGTCCGGGCGGCCTTGGATAAACAGCTTTTCGGTCCGTCCGAGATCAGAAGCAATGGCTGGGGCCGAGACTCCGGGAACGCTCGACAACCCCGCAAGAGCACGGTCGTAAAAGGAAACAACTTCATCGTCCCTGCTGTACCCGGCTGCCGGCAGGTTGAGTTGCAGGGTCATGACGCTCTTGGGATCGTAACCCTGATATCGGTCCAGCAGCGCATGGAACGTTTGAACCATCAGACCGGCAGAGATGAGCAGCACAAGTGCGCAGACCATTTCGAACACCACCAGCGCACTTCTGGTCAGCGAACGGCTCGCGCCCGTTAGCGCCGCCGCACTTCGTTCGCGCAACACATCGCTGAGATCCGCACGCATCGACCGGAAGAGATGCTGGAGAATCGCCGGCAGACTACAAAGTACGCCGGCAAGCACAGAGACGGCCACAGTTAGCAGGGTCACCGTTGTGTCGATTCTCATGCTGCGAAGACCCGCCACAAATCGGAAGGCATTTGGCGGGATCATTTGTTTGCCGATCTCGTTGTTCCAACTCGCGAGGACCAAGCCCAAGATCCCGGCGGCGGCGGACATGAGAATTCCTTCGAGCACCAGTTGCCTTGCGATCCGAACCTGAGAGGCGCCGAGGGCCGCACGGACCGCGGTTTCCTTTTGGCGCGACGCGGCAACCGCAAGCTGCAGATTAGCGACGTTCGCGCAGGCCAGCAACAAAACGAACAGCGCCGCAGCTACCAGTACAAACAGAAACCCGTTTGTGACTTTCTCAGTGAGCAGCGATGTGAGCGAGATTGAAACCAATGTTCGCTCATTGTTCGTCGCCGGATATTGCCGCGCTAGACGCGCGCCAAGACCTGCAAGTTCATTGGAAGCTTCTCCGGGAGAGATGCCGGTTTTTAATAACGCGAGTGCCGAGAGTTCGTGTGTCTCCCGATGCTTCAGCAGAGCCGGATCGAGCGCGAGAGGGGCCCAGATCTGGATGTCGAGAGGAAAATCGAACCGGTCCGGCATGATTCCCGTAATCGTGTAACTCGCTCCATCGAGCGTGAGCGTCGAGCCGATCGCATCGGGAACAGATGCCAGATGGGAGGTCCAGAAAGCGTGGCTTACGACAATGACATTTCTCTCCCCTTGCCGGAAGAAACGGCCACGCTCGGGCGCCGTCCCGAGAACATCGAAAAACTCAGGCGAGACCAGACACGAACGGATTCTTTCGGCGTTTGTACCGCCAGTGAGCGACGCGCTCCAGTAGCGGTACGCACCCACCTTCTCGAACGATCTTGTCTGCCGCCTGATGTCGTCAAATGTTGCCGGGGACAAACCCAGTTGATCCCCGCGCGACTTGGCTGGCGCCTCCCAAAGGGTCATGATCCGGTCGAGGTTCGGATACGGCAGCGGGTGAAGAATAATCGAGCTGATAGGAATGAAGGAAGACGCGTTTACTGCGATGCCGAGGGCCAGGGCGGCAATCGAAACCGCCGTCGCAGCTTTGTTGCGCCCGAGAGCACGCACCGCATCTCGGGCATCCCGTTTGAGCGTATCGATCAAGCTCATCAGCTTCCTTGTTCGCAACTTGAATACCGCAGAAAACCGCCGATCTGAAGCCGCAACAAGCGGCTGGTGTCCGATTTTGGGACGCCCGTGTGCGCGCATGATCTCTCAGGCGATTACTTTGCGCTGAAATTGCCGGGCAGCCAGCAGCAGAAGCCCCAGCCCCATACTGACCAGGATGGCCCCATCCACTGCAACGTGCTGGAAAGCGGCGCCTCGCAGGATAATGCCACGCGTGATGTTGATGTAATACGTCGCCGGCACGAGGTAACTGAGCCAATAACAAAACGCCGGCATTGTGTCGCGCGGAAATATGTAACCCGAGAAGAAAATGCTCGGAATGAAAGTCAGGAACGCCATTTGCATCGCCTGCGCCTGCGAGCTCACGCGCGTCGAAATGAAGGTGCCGAATGCGATGGCCACGAACAAGTATGGAATCGACAGCACAAGCAGCAGAACGGTGCTGCCGTGGATCGGCACACCGAACACCCAGCGCATGGCGATGAGCAGCGCGCAGAGCTCGACAAAACCAAGCGCAAGATAGGGCACGATTTTGCCGAGCAGCAATCCGAGAGGCCGGACCGGCGTGATGAAGAGCTGCTCGAGTGTACCGTTCTCTTTTTCGCGCACGATGGAAAATGCTGTTAGAAACGTGGTAACGCTCAGCAGGAGGACCGCAAGTAATCCCGGCAGAAAGAAATTCGGCGATCGGGAGTCCGGATTGAACAGTAGCTGCGGCCGTATCTCGACCGGTAAAACCTGGCGTGGCCCCAACACACGGCGCAGGGATTCGTCGAGGCCAATCGCGGTCGAAACAGTGATCGCCTGACCCGCCACACTCGAATCCGAACCGTCTATGAGAATCAGCACGGTTGCAGTCCGGTCCTTGCTCAGCCGGTCCGCGAAGTCGACCGGGATCTTAATCGCGACGCGTGCTCTCCCGCTCCGTACTGCATCATGTAACTCGGCATCATTCGTAGCGTAGGAAACCACCCGGAAGGTATCCGAATTTTCAAACCGCTGGATGAGTTCCCGGCTCTGCCGCCGGCCATCCTCGTTCAGAACCACCGTCGACACCTGCCGCACATTCGTGTCGATGGCCCAACCGAGAATCGACATCTGAATCAACGGGACTCCCAAAGCCAGGACGAGCGCAACAGAATCGCGGCTGAGGTGCAACGATTCTTTCACCAACACCGCCCAGAAGCCCTCAAACGCGTTGCCCATTGTTTCCCTCCAGTTCCCGCCGCCGCAGATTCGTTAGTTCTACAAAAACGTCCTCCAACGACGGAGCGATCTCACGAATGTCAGCGGCATCGATGCCGCGGGACGATAGACAATGCTCTATCTCTTTCAGGTCGAATGAATCATCCACCAGCGCGTGTACAGTCTGCCCGAATGCGGTTGCATCGCGCATTTCCGGTATGTGCCGCAGTTCGTGAAGTGCGCGGCTGATCTCTGAGGTGCGGAACTCGATTCGCTTTGCGCCGCGTGGATTCGCCTCAGGCAAGGACCGCAGTTGTTCCGGTGTACCGCGTGCAATTACAACGGAGTTGTAGATATACGCCAGCCTGTTGCAGCGCTCCGCTTCATCCATGTAATGAGTGGTGACAAAGAACGTGATGCCTTCGCTCGATAGCTGAAAGATAAGGTCCCACAATTCGCGGCGCGCCACTGGATCGATGCCGGCCGTCGGTTCATCGAGGAACATCACACGAGGTTCATGCAGCATCGCGCACGACAATGCCAGCCGCTGCTTCCAACCTCCCGAGAGTTTGCCGGCCGGCCGCGATAGAAATGGCTGCAGGTGATTCAATTGCACCGCCGCGTCGATGCGCGATCTCAGCCGCTCCCGCTTCAATCCGTAAACCCGGCCGTAGAATTCCAGATTCTCCATCACCGTGAGGTCGTTGTACAGGCTAAATTTTTGCGACATGTAGCCGATGCGTGCGCGAACGGCATCCGGATCCTCTTCTATGTCGTAGCCTTCGACCCATGCGCGGCCTTCGCTTGCGGGCAGCAGTCCGGTAATCATCTTGATTACCGTGGTTTTTCCGCTGCCATTGGGGCCAAGAAATCCGAAAACGTCCTGCTTCTCAATGCGCAGGTCGACCCCGTCTACGGCCGTGAAGTCGCCGAAGCGCCGTGTCAGGTTTTCTGTCTGTATTGCGCACTCGCCAGCCACAGCTACCTCACGGTCGGTTGAAAGACAACATTTGCAGACATTCCGGCGCGGATAGCGTCGTGGGAGTCGTCGATGCGCAGCTTAACTCCAATCACCTGATGCACCCGTTCGTCGGCGGTCTGCACATTGCGCGGCAGAAACTCCGCTTCTTGATTGATCTGCTCCACCGTAGCTGCGAAGGTTTTTCCGGGGAAGGAGTCTACGCTCAGCAAGGCACGTTCGTTTAACGCGATTTGCCCGATCCGGGTTTCCGGAACGAACACGCGAACATACAGTTGGTTACGCTCCAACAGCGTGGCGATGGGTTCGTTGGGCGCGATCAAGTCGCCGCTCCTCACGTCCAGAACTTCGACGGTCGCCTCCGACGGAGAGAGCACCTGCGATTCCTTCAGCCGTGTCTCGAGTTGGCTGACCTGCGCGCGCGCTGCCGCCAGATCCCCGCGTGCGGCCTGAATGTCTTCCGCCCGATAGCCACGCTGGAGCTTCCGTTCTGTCGCACTCGCCTGTACGAACCGCGCTCGCGCGCTGTCAATGTCTTCGCGCCGCGTTCCGTTTTTCAGTTCCGCAAGATTCTGTTCTGCCGTCCTCAGAGCTGCGCCGGCCTGATCGAGGTGGGCCTTTGCGTTGTCGTAGTCCTGATGTGAAATCTCATCGGCGCGCCACAACTGGTCGAAACGGTCAAAGGTCACTTTCGCGTTCTGTGCATCCGCTTCCGCCCGATCCCGTTCTGCCTCCGCTGCGCCGATCTGCTCAGGTCGAGGACCGCGCTCGGCTTCGTCCAGCATGGCGCGGAACTGAGCAGCGGTGGCACGCGCTTCTTCGACTTCCTCAGGCAGATATCCGCGCCTCATTTTGTCGTAAGCCGCCTCGGCCGCGGAAACCCGCGCCTTGGCTTCAGCCAGCGAAGCCTCAAGCTCCGCAGAATCGAATTCGACCAGCGGCTGACCCGCGCGAACGCAATCGCCTTCCCGCACCAGGACGGCGGAGACGCGGCCTGAAACCTTCGATCCCACTCGGATGTTGTGAGCCTCTACGGTTCCGGAACAGTGAATGCCGCTGTCGTTTGACCGGCTCAGCCGGTACGCGGCAATCCCGCCCGCTGCGAGCAACAGTATTCCGATCGGCAGATACAGCTTCTTCATAACTGCCTCCTTTCCGCCACCGCCTCCAGAAACAGATCCAGTGAAGGCGTCACCCATTCGCCAGCTTTGGACGGCTGGTGAAGGACCCAGAACAACAACGCTCCGAGAAGGGTCTGCCGTAAGCGAAGCGCGATCTCGTCGGCCTGCAGATCGCTTCTTATTTCGCCGCGTTGCTGCCCGTAACGAAACAGCTTGGCCACGAGTTCGAGCACGTGCTTCTCTTCGCTCAACCAGATTTCGAGCACCTTTCCATTCGAAAGCAGGCTCGAAAGCATGCTCTTCATCAGCCCGGGCCCCGTGTGCGTGACCGTAAGCAACTGGCGGACGGCTTCTCGCACCGTATCCGCGACGGGCCGCTGCTCCTCCATCGCCTTCTGAATGCGGGGCGCCATTCCGGCTCGCATGCGCTGCCCGAACACGAGCAGGATCTCCTCCTTCGATGTGAAGTAGTTGAAGAAGGTGCCCTTGGCGACATCCGCTGCTTCGGTAATCTCTTCGATTGTCGTGGCCAGTATGCCCCGTTTTGCGAACAAACCCATGGCCACCGAGATTAAGCGATCCCGAGTCTGGTTCCGCTTGCGCTCGCGCCGGCCCGCCTCCGGCATTGCCACCACTTTTTGACTCGCCATCAACAATAACTCTAGGTCATTTTTGACTAGCGGTCAACAAATTTCGTCAACGGGCACGGGGACTACATTCGCCCGTAAACGCTTGCGATAGCATGATCCGGGGAAGACGAACGAAACGTGACACGTCGTGATGCGGCTTGGCTGGTTGCGCGAGTGGCGGGCACCGCTGCCGGACAGACATTCTTCAGTTCATGGCTCGCCGCGGCGCACGAACACTCTTCCAATGCACCGCCTGAGCCTGACCGCTGGACGAATTACAGGCCGCAGTTTTTTTCGGCTGAAGAGTTCGGGGCGCTCGATACGTTCGCGGCGATTTTGATTCCGACCGATGAAACGCCGGGTGCGCGTGAGGCGCACGTTGCTCCGTTTATCGACTTTGTGGTGTTTTCCGCCGCCGAATATGCGCCCGAAATGCAGGCGAAGTGGCGCAAAGCTGTGGGTTCCCTCAGTGGGCGTGGGTTTGCTCGCCTGCCCGCGGACGCGCAGTTGAGGCTTGTCGAAACAATCGCGCAACCGGCGGACGCCGATTTTCAAAGGTTCCAGTTCATGAAGGATCTGATCGTTTATGCCTTCTACACCTCGCGCGCAGGCTTGATTGACAACCTCAATTACCAGGGGCTGGCGTATTTGACTGAGTTCCCGGGCTGCGCGCACCCCGAACACCAGAAGGTCTGACTTGAAGAAATTCGATGTCGTCATCGTCGGATCGGGCGCCTGCGGCGGTTGGGCCTGCATGCAACTCGCGCAGAGCGGCTTCAAGGTGCTGCTGCTCGAAGCAGGACCCGAGGTCGTGCCGTATCGCGACTTTCGCCACCGCTGGCCGTATGAGATGCAGTTCCACGGCATAGGGAAACCCGGACTTCTGCGCAAATACTACAAAGGTGCGACTGAATATAACTACCGCATCATGATCGATGACCGGGAGAACCCGTACACAACTCCTCCGGATCAGCCGTTTAGCTGGTCTCGATCGCGAGTCCTGGGAGGTCGGACACTTCACTGGTCGCGCGCTTCAGATCGGATGTCCGATCTCGAGTTCAAGGCCGCTTCGCGCGACGGCTATGGAGACGACTGGCCGATCAGTTACTCCGATCTTGCACCTTATTACGACCGTGTAGAGCGCTTGATTGGAGTAAGTGCGGCGGCCGCGAATCTACCGCAATTTCCCGACGGAGTTTTCCAGCCCGCGATCCCATTGAATTGCGCTGAAACGATCTTTCAGGCTGCATGTAACAAAGTACGATTTCCATGCACGCCGCGCCGTGTCGCACAATTGACCCGAATGTTGAACAATCGGCCGCCGTGTCATTACTGCGGCAATTGCATCAATGGATGTGACGTCGGCGCCATGTTCAACCCGATTGCCGTTACTCTGCCGCCGGCGCTAAAGACAGGGAACGTGACCGTGCAGTGCGATTCGGTAGTAAGTCACGTTCTTATGGCGGATGAAGGCCGCGCCCGCGGAGTTCGGTATATCGAACGGCACACGAAGCGGGTCGTCGAGGTTGAAGCCGGAGTTGTGGTTCTGGCGGGCTCCACAATCGAGAACACGCGCTTGCTTCTCAATTCCGCCCCTGGCGGTATCGCCAACAGCAGTGGAGTTTTGGGCCACTATCTGATGGATCAGGTCGGCGGAACTGCCGTAACT
>JAFARV010000444.1 GCA_019245255.1 Acidobacteriaceae bacterium
CAGCCCTGCCCGCGGACACGGAGGCATCCGGCACGCCACAGGTGAGTATACCGCGGACGCTGTCTGCCGATTCGACACGGACAGTTGCAGCCGGCGCGTTATTCGAGCACCCGTACGAACTCGGCGATGATCTGATATTTGTCCGGATCTTCGTCCAAGTCCCACGATGGGTAGGCCGGATTCAGACTCTCGAGCCGGATGCGGCTCTGCAGGAAGCCTTCGTCAGTGATCTGCTTTTCGCTTTTGTAGCGCTTGACGGTGTACTGATTGTCGTCAGCGAGTTCTGAGTTGCGGACCAGAACGAGCCGGCCATTCCGTGAACCGACCACGTTTCTGCGAAACACGCACAGGCTGCCGTCGGGAATGCGCGGTTCCATGGAGTGTCCCTGGATACGGGCAACGAACATGTCTTCGTCAAGGCGCAGATCGGGCGGCGTTTCGAGCCATTCTTCCGCCTGGATGTCCTCGGGATTGGTCAGGAACGGACCTGCGGCTACGGCCAGAGAATAGCGCGGCAGGTGAGTGCGGAAGCGCAATACGCGCGCTGGAACATGTTCCCGATAGAGGTCGGCCAGGGTATGCTCGAAATTTCTTACTGTGACTGCTTCGCGATCACTGACGCGGACTGAGCAGGACATCATGTCCTCGAGATGGGACAGCAGGGCGGCCGCACCCTCTTTACGAGATTCGATCACGAGGTCATCTTCGAGTTCAGAGAGGACCTCCGCATCTTCGTCGCTCGCCACGGCTTCCCAATCGCGGCGCAGACGTACGTAGAGGGTGTCCGACGCGGGATCGAGCAGGAGAACGCCGATGGTCTCGGGGCCGTGCCCGGGTAGGTCGCAGGTGAGCAAGGAATACTCACCCGGCTTCGGGCCGAAACTGCTGAAGCTGATGACGCGGGCGGACAAAGCGGATCTCTAGATCAGATTAGCGCCGCGGGGTTGCGGGGCGCCAGCGAGGAGAGGTCGGTACAAGTACCGCACGCCCGGCAAACCATCAGCCGCCGGCCCCGGTGGCGTAATATCCGCGGCGCGCACGAACCTTGACGTTTCCCAGGTCCACAACCACTTTCACGTTCCGGTAGGACTTATTCGTCGCCACGTCGGAGATGTAGCGGATGATGTATTGGGTGGTGACCTCGCCCGCGATATCCGCGACGGCGTGATACATCTTTCCGTCCACTACCGACCGGTACGCGCCGGTATCGACTGTCAAGGCGTAATTGCCCCAATCCGAAGGCTTCGAAAGATATCCATCGGTGTCTTTATAAACGTCGCCTAGCGGATACACCACCCGGCCGCCCGTTTCCTGCGCCAGACGTACCAGGTTGTCCTCAGTGGGATTCTCGAACCCGAAGGCCTGCGTGCTGATGCAATAGACGGTGACCAGATTTCGCTGTGCGAGCTCGATCACCTGGTTCAGCGAATGGGCACTCGCGTTGTCGTGCCCGTCTCCAATGATCACGATCACGCGGCGGGGTTCAATGGGCTCACCTTTGACCAGTTTGCGGCTGGTACAGGCCAGATAAACGGCGTCGAACAGCGCGCTTCCCCCGCCCGGATGAAGCTTGCGGAGCTTCTCAACCAGCGGTTCGGGCTCTGTCGTGGTATCCACAGCAACTTCGGCGGTCTGAGCGTATGTGATCAGGTATCCGGAGTACCTGGGATCGCCTGAAAGGAGATTCTGAATGAGCTCCTCACCAGCCGCCTGATAGTTCTTCCAATGAATGGAGCTGGCGGAGCTGAGGTCGAGCAAGAAGCCGATCACGACGGGCTGGTTTCGTTCGCGTGTGAAGAAGCGAATGGTCTGGGGCTTGTTGTCTTCGAAGACCTGGAAGTCTTTTTTGTCAAGATCCGATACAAAGCGCCCCTTCTCGTCGGTAACGGTCACCGGAACGATAACCTCGTTCACCTGGACTCGGAACGGGTTACTCTCACTCGCGGCGCTTTTGTCTGGCGGTTTTCCGGCGTCCAGCTGCGGCTGTCCGGCGGCTGTCTGAGACGTTTGGGCCTGCGGAGCCGGTAATTGGGAGTCGGGTGGCGCTGCAAGAACTGCGTACGCAAGAAAGAGAGAGGCCGAAGCCGTGACAACGGTCAGCTTACAGAACTGCATGGGAAGGGTTGCCACAACAATTATAAGCGGTGATCGGGAGAGCGCACGCACGGATGTGAGTAGTTATGCCTACTCACACCCGTGTTGTTTCCGTGTCCCCGCATCGAGCGGGGAGCAATGGTATCCCCCAGCTTAGAAGCGGAACGTGCCTTTGATTTCCACGAATCGCTGCGAGTCGTTGCCGCCGACGAACGCCCCCAGAATGCTGGTCGGAGGTCCGACAGCGCGCGTGCTCAGTCCGAATTGGCCGGTATTTGAGACATCCGCCACCGGCTGGTCAAAATTGGGATGGTTGAGCGCGTTGAAGGCCTGCGCTCCAAAGATGAATCGCAGGCGCTCTGTGATGGCGACTTCCTTTGACAATGCCAGGTCCATGTCGAAGAAGTTAGGTCCGCGATAGCTGTTTCGCCCTACGTTGCCGAAGCCTGTCTCGGTACCAAACGGCAGAAAAGAGCTGGTCGAGAAACATGGAGTGTTCACAGCATTCGTGCAGCTTGTCTGGGCCGGCGCGATCTGCGTCGCAAAGACGCTGGCAGCGGTTGCAGTCCCGGGGGACGTACCATAGTTGAAACCCGAAAGGGCTCCGGAGAACGCGTTGTCCACAATCGTGAACGGAAGGCCGGTACGGAAGAACAGATTACTTGAGAGTGTCCATCCGCCGAAGATTGCATTGGGACCCCATTTGAACCCGGCATGGCGGAAGGTGTCCGAAAGTACCCACCCGGCGCTCAGGTAGTGCCGTACATCCTGATCGGCACTGCCGTAATTGGCGCGAATGTTGTACGGATTCTGCGGTGTCAGGAGGCTGATGTTGGTTCCTAAGCTGAACTGCTCATTCCCGCCGTTTGAAACCACGTCAAGCGCATGGCTCCAGGTATAGTTCAGATTCCAGCTTAGGGCTTTTGAGAGCTTACGCTGCAGGCTGACGGTCAAGCCGTTGTAACTGGAGTATCCGGCGGGAAGGTACTGGGTGATTGCGCCAAAGCGTGCGTCGGGCGCTGTCGCAGGTAGACCGGCGAACCCACTGGGGCAAGGGGAGTTCGCAACCGGCGGACAGTATGCGTTCACTGCGCTGTCGGCAATCGGCACGTGAATGCCGCGCATTCCGGAATAATTCAAATCCAACACTGTGTTCCAACCGAGGTCGCGCTGAATTTCGAAGTTCCACTTGTAGTAGGTGGGCTGCAGGAATTTCGCAGGGAAATTGGCCAACGTCGGAGGCACAAAGCCAGGCGTGGAGGCTTGCAAGGCGGCTAGTGTGGCGCCCGAAGCGAACCCGTTCCGAAAGGCGGCATTCGCATTGGAAGCTGCCGTTGCGAGACTTCCCGGCGCACCGGGAGCAAACGTCCCGGTTCCAGCAGGAAGGTTGCTGCCGGCAACTGTAAACGAGAGCAACTCCGGCGCATTGAAGGCCGCATATTGGGCATACTGGCCAGCGATTTCATCCGCAAAGATGCCTGCCCCGGTTCGGATCACCGTCTTCGAGTCGGCTCCGCCCGGTTTCCAGGCGATGCCTAGCCGCGGTTCCCACACTATGGCCTGCGTATTAGGGTATGCGTTGTGCTGGTTGAAAAGGATTGCCTGATTATAGGGCTGGCTGAGATTTCCCGGCGCGCCCGTAAAGACAGAGGCTAGCCGTGCGAAACAGTCGTGATCGCAGGTTGGATTCGAGTAGCTCTCAAGGCGCAGGTTGGCTGAGACCGTCAGATTGTCTTTTACCTTCCAGTCGTCGGCCACGTACCCGCCGAAGGTGTTGAACCGGAACGGCTGCTCGGTTGAGGACGGAAACTTCTGTGCGAAGGTGGAATTACTTCCGAAGCCTTGATAGAAATCCATCATGGAGTTGATCGTCAGCCATCCGTTCAGTTCTTCGCCGAAGCCCAATTCCGTAACATTGTCGTGCAGCCAGCTAAATCCGGCACGGAATGTGTGGGCTCCCGAGATCTTCGAAAAATCATCCAGAATCTGGTACTGCCAGACGCGCCGGCCCTGATTGAAGTCCCAAGATGCGCCGCCGATGGTCGCGTTCGGGTTCCCCAAAAGAACCTGAGGATATCCAAAGAAGCTGCCACTAAACGAAACCGGGAACGGAAGCGCCGCCTGTTCCGCCGTGGGATTCGAGTTGACGAATGACGCCGAATAGAAGAGCGACGAACCATTGAACTGATTCACGGCCGTCGGCGAGAGCGTATGACTCTCGGAGACCTGCAAAGCCATCTGCGGCTGGTTACTCTGAGCATTGAAGTTCGGGCCGAACCCATCGGTATAGCTGGGCTGAAAGCCGTTATCGCGCCAGACGCGAATGTACCCACGATCCCTGTCGTTGAAAACGTGATCGACCCGGCCGGACCATTGCGTCTCTTTCAGACGGTTCGGCGCGGTCGCAGTAAATTGCGTCGCGCAGGGCGTACCGGGGGCCAGACCAAACTGTTGCGGCGTATAAGTGCCGCAACCTCCGCCCGCTACCGGAGTGGCTCCGGCGGAGCTTGGCGACCCGTTGAAGATTTTGAACATCTGCTGATAAAAGGGAATCTCGGCCGAGTTGCCGTTGGTGAGCAGGTTGGCGAGAGTTGCATTCTGAAACGCCATGCTCGGAATCAGCGTGGGTTGTGGACTCGTCGGGAGGACAACGCGGGCGCCTTCGTAATCGACGTCGAAGAACGTGTGATTCTTCCAGAT
>JAFARV010000547.1 GCA_019245255.1 Acidobacteriaceae bacterium
GCGAGAAATTTCGCGCATAGACTTCGAGGGCAGCAGCAGTGCCGCCCTGAAGGCGCGCGAGGCTCGCATCGGTGGTGAGCGCGAGTTCACGGTTGTGAGGAAAGGCCGCCTTCATTCGCGCGGCCATCGCCTTCGCGCCAGCCAAGTTCTTCTGGCCCAGTTGCCAGTTCAAATACGATTGGTACGGTTCGACGTTTTCGGGATATCGCTTGATCCACGCCTCATAGATTGCTGTCTCTTGAGAGGGAGGCAGTTGTGCACTGTGCGCAACAAACTCCGCTTCTCCAAACGCTTTCCACTGCGGCGAGTCCGCGGGCGGCTGATCGCGTTGATCCGGCTGCTGCGGTAGCCCACCTAGTTCGAGAAGTGCCGAGATCTGTTCTCTCGGCTGATTTCGGCGTCCGTAAAATGCCGCCAGCTCAGTGCGCGCTCCGATTCCGTCCTGCGACTTCTCTGCTGCCGACTGCCAGTCGGCCTCCGCGTTTGCGTAATCCTGAAGTAACTCCTCCTCACGCGCGCGAAGCGAAAGTAAGTCGGCGTCATTCGCAGATTTCTGCAGCAGCTCTGTAAGATGTTTTTTCGCTTCCCATGCCGGCCGGCTGTGGATGACGGTTCCGTCCGGCAGGCCCATGATTCGAAACAACGCCGATTCCAGCGCGCTTCCGGCCACGGTGTCGTCGCTTCCGGGCACAAATTCCGCACGCACCAGTAGTGCCGCGCCGATAGTCGCAACAGAAAGACCGAACCACTTTGCCCGAAACACCCTAGGGAAGCACTTCAAGGGGCATCTCCTGATGACTTACGTTGTGCGCAATATCTTCGGCAGTGACGTGAACAGAGTAACGGCCCGCCGGAAGATTTGCGGGAATGCTTAGCCACCCCGTATTGGCCTTCTCGCTCTCGCTCCAGCGAAGCGAAAGCGGCGGAGCCCCATAGAGCTGGGCTGTGATGATGCGCGTCGTCGCCGAGGCCTGCACGTGCAACAAGACGCTGTTTCCCGCATGCACGCGTGTCGAATCCGCCGTCACACGCACAATCGGCGCATGGCTCGAAATGAGGAAAGTCTTGTGCTCGCGGTAAACGTGGCCGTCGCGATCGCGAAGAATCAGTTGCACCGTGTAGGCTCCGTCGGTCAGATCGTCGGGCGCAAGAAAGCGCGTCTGCCAGATGTCCTCGCGTGCCACATAACGTAGCGGCTTAGTGAGGCCGAAAGGAAACATGGCGATAACCGATGCAATCGACGCGTCAGTGCGCACGCGTAAAATTGGATCGCCAGGCCTTATCAGTCGTGGACGCAGGAGTGCTCGGGGAGCCGCGAGGAAAGACGTGTAAGGCGTGACGAAGTGATACTTACGCGAGAGGCGAATAATCTCGTCGATGGTAGCCTTATCTTCGCCTTCGCGGTCGATTTTCTCGAGCAACGCATCCACTCGGGCCCGTGCCCATGTGGCAGGAAGATACTCATGCTGGGTATCTTTTGCAGGGAGTTGGAAACTTACCGATTCTTTGCGAGCGGTCGCACCTGCACCCGAGGCCACGCTGAATTGCGCAACGCCCGGCTTTGTGTATTCCCCGACCCAGGAAGCTCGCGAACCAGGAAAACTATCCTGACCCAGACGATAAACGTCCTTTGTTTCCGCCTGTGCCGAAACCGTAAGCGCCACCGGACTCCGCGGCGCTAAGCCTATTTCATGAATGAAATTACTCAATTTGAAATCGAGCGGCTCGGTTGAATTTACCTGCTCAAATACTCCGCCGTGTTCAGCGAGACGGCGCATAAGTCTCGCGTTCGCGTCGTCACCAACGGCGAGCGTGTATAGATGAGGTCTGCGCTCGGGAGGAAGAACTCGCCAGTCACGGTCGATGTTTGTCACAATCCGGGCCGGTGCGATTACGCCTTGTGTTGCTTCTCCGTCACTTAACAGCACAACGTAGCTGTTCGGGCCACATTGCGCGAATGCCGACCGGAACGCCGACTCGAGATTCGTGCCACCACGAAGCCTGCTTCCGCGCACAAAGTCCAGACTGCGAGCTATCTCTTCCGTTGTCGCCGGCCTGGGTTCTTTCCCGAACGACACAGCCTCAGAGTTGAAGACGATTACATTGAACGTTTCTTTGGGACTGAGCGAGCGCAAGACGCCTTCAAGAGCCTGGAAACTGCGTTCCAGTTTGTCCCATTGCATGCTGAGGGACGTATCGAAGAGAACGATGACACTGCGTGGTGGGGCAGTTTCACCGGTTGCCGTTCGGGGCGGCTGAAGAAGTGCCGCGGTTTCAAAGTAACCCGGTTCGGCAGGATCTGCATCGTGGAAGGCGGTTACTCGCGGCGATGGATCGTTGCTGAGCGAATATTTGATCTCGAGGTCGTTGCTCAGCGGAACATCCTGCTGCGTTGTGCTGGCAACGACCAGTTGAGGCGTCTGTTTTTCGAGCTTCAATCCAAACCGGCCGCCTACGTCCTCAAACTTCGCAATCGGGAGCGCGCTACGGACCTCAACACGGATACTCAGGCGCCCGACTCTAACCGGGGCCGCCGTGGATGCCTTTAAAGGAAAGACAAAGTCGCTGTTTAGCTGTACGAGCCTCACGTTTTGCCGGTACGCGGCTTCGATGCGCTTGTATCCAAATGCCGGAATCGGGACAATCTTCACTCCGAAGGCCGTCGAGTGCTGCGCCCGCCCCGGCGCATTGCTCTCGGTAACTTCGCTTGATTCGAGCAAACCTGGATCGATATTTTGGTTCCGGATTTGTTGATATAACTCGGCGGCGCGTTTGCGCTCGAGGATTACGCCCGGAATGCGTGTAAGTCCGTCCCAAACGGCAAAATCCGAAACCGCTGCATCATCTGGAAGGGCCAGCGAGTAAGTGCCTTCGAGCACATACTCCGATCTGCTGCAAAAGACCTCCTTAATGAAAACCGTGGCGTGGCCGTTGTCGATCACTGCATTCACGTCCATTGACTCGATGGAAAGAATGCTCGGATCCGGGCCGTCGTGCCCAGTGGGGATGATCACGCCCGTTTCGCATTGGGCGACAATTGCTGCAAAATTTATAAGACAACAGAGAAGAAAGGCTCTGGTCATGGAAGTAATGAGTTCTCTGGGATGCGAACTAAGCCGTTATCGGTTCCAACGTACAGTTCGCCTCCGCGTTCGTCAAAAGCGGTCACATTTAGGGACGGCAGGCCGGTAGTTACGAATCTCCATCGCTCGTCACCTTGGCGCAGCACCGCCATTCCGCAACATGACGTGCCTGCATAGATCGCCCGGGCGGTGGCGAGCATCGCGTTCGGATTAACCTCGATTCTCTGTTTTGCGAACGCAGGAGACGTAATGACGCTGCCATCCCGTTCGAGCTGCACGACACCTGATCCATAAGTGCCCAGGTACAGCCTTCGGCCCGCCGATGCCGAGGCAGTAATCCAGTTCTGGCGTAGTTGCGAATTGGCGGTCGTGAAGCTTGCCTGAACGATGCCGCTACGAATCGCTGAAATGCCTCCGAGCGTGCCCGCGTACAAAGTCCCGCTCACGTCTGCAAGCGTGTAAACATGATTATTGACCAGACCCTGGAAGCCCGAAACGGCGCTGATACCTGCGTCGTCAATGAAGCTCAGACCTGCGGGAGTCCCGACGATCATCGCCCTATTTTCGTTGTCTCTTCGGAACAGGACATCTGTGACATGGTTCGCGACCAAACCATGATCGCGATCGAGTACCTGCTTTAATTGACCACTCGCATTAAACAGGGCGAGACCATTCGCTGTGGCTACGGCCGTGATGCCGCGGTCCGGGTCTTCCTTGATGCGGTTTACGCAGAAAAGGACATCATCTTCGAAATGTGTCAATGAGTTTGCATGAGCTTGGGGATCGATGATATCGAGGCCCCGGTCGAAGTACCCGACCCACAGACGTCCCCGCCCATCGGCGTGAATGCCCGTGACGTGACCGTTGGTCAGGGAGTTATCCGGTGCAGTTACGATGGGCGACCCGCTGGGCAGTGCACGTACGGAGCTCTCATCAACCGCAACCAGGTGTTTATCGATTTCCGCGAATGCCACGATGGGGTGTGCGCCGGCGCCCACATCCCATCTACTCCGTAATGCCGCATGCGTTGCGATCGGAATCGAGACCGTGCCTTGATCGATCGTTCCGATCCACAGACTCCCGTTGTGCTCAGCAAGAGCTCGCGCAAACACTCCGTCGGCTAGCCGGCGGGTTAATGCTCCGCTCGTAAGTTCGGTTACTCCGATTGCAGTCCCAATCCAGGCGCGTTGCTCTCTTGCGGCGATGGAAAGCACGTTCGCGTCCGGGAGCACATCTAAAACATGCAAGGCCTGTCCGCCCCGCCAGAACCAGGCGCCTTCGTTGCGAGTTCCCACCCAGAGGGCGTCTTCGTCGCCCGCCAGAGCCGTCACGCGGGTCTTCGCAAACTGAGGATGGAACAGACGGAGAGACTTTCCATCACTCAGGTAAAGTCCGGAATCCGCTGTTCCAACGAGCACGCGGCCATTCCGGACGGGGAGCAAAGCCGTAACCTGCCGCAGTGCGGCGTCGTCCGGAAGCAATTGTCGAAGGCGCACGCCGTCGTAGATCAGAATGCCGGCACGCTCAGTTGCGACCCACAGCTCGGTTTTGGAGATGCCGGTCCGCACTGCCAGCGTTCGCAACGGAAACGGTGGTAAGTCGCGTCCGACAGTCCAGGTGCGCCTCAGTTCGCCGTCACGATATTGAAATAAACCGGACCGTCCGCAAACAAACAAATTGCCGTCAAAGGCAGCGACTGAGCGAAAGTCCGCCGTGGGCGCAACGGGTTCGAAAGCCGATGCACTCGATTGCAATTCCTTAATCGAAACGGCAACAATTCCGGACTTAGCAGCCGCCGCGGAAGCCTCGCTAAGTGCATCGCGAACTCGAATGTAAACGGACGCACAGACAACTGCGGTAACTGCCAGTAGAGCTCCGATCAGCAGCGCCATGAGGCGCCAACCACCAGCACGTTGTACTCGAGAGAGCACGGCGATTTCGAATATAGCCGAACGAGACTTACTCACAACATGCTTAACGAATTAATAATTTCCTGTTCGTGCGGCCTTAATGAACAGGAGTAATGCTGGAGGCGGGTAAGGCCCAGGCGAATAACACATCGCCGCTGCTGGTTACCACATACTGTCTGCCGTCGAGCTCGTAAGAAATCGGCGAGCTCTCGATATG
>JAFARV010000740.1 GCA_019245255.1 Acidobacteriaceae bacterium
ATCATCGAGTGAAATCAGAACTGGACTCCAGGCGTTCGCTTGCTGATGCTCCAGGGTTGGTGTGTTGGCGCTGTATTGAAGCGTCTGGCCGGTTTCGTCTTCAACCCGCAAAACCAATCTCATGCCGACGGGGAATGACGCCCATAGGGACACCGCATGAAACTCGCTGTTGGGCGGAGTTGAGATGTTCCGGTAAGCACCGACATAATGTCCGCAAGACTGATGGTCGCCGGCACAGCGGATCTTGAAATTAAGTGTCGCTCCCGCACCGGTGTGCCCGGGCCCTAGCGATAACGAGCCGCTCGCGCCGGGAAATTCAGCGCCGTTTGAGAATTGCCAAGCCCGAAGTGAAGACGAGTTTGCGAAATTGTCTACGAGAAACGCGGTTTGACCGGCTCGGATCTGTCCGACCCCGATCAGCAACGAAGGGATCAGAAACGTTAGGGAGACTGTACGGCGCGTCACCTACTTTAGTGAAGGCAGTCACCGTTCCTCTCACCGTATTTGGAGTATCGATAAAAAAGCCCGAGTGCGCGCCACGGCGCAGGCCGAAAGTCGCTCGCTGTGACTTACGCTTTCAAGACCACGCGTAAGTCCTCGCCCTTCATTTGCGCGGGCTTCTCCATTTCGAGGATGCCAAGGATCGTCGGCGCGATATCTCTCAGCGCCCCGCCCTGCCGCAGTTGCATTCCATCCGCTCCGGCATAAATGAAGGGAACGGGATTGGTTGTGTGGTAAGTGTGTGGACCTTTGTTGACTGGGTCAATCATCGTTTCCGCATTGCCGTGATCGGCAGTAATGATCCACGACCCTCCGCAACGTTTTAACGCATCGTGTATCTGGCCCAGACCCGCATCGACAGCTTCGCATGCGCGTACGGTTGGCTCCATCTTGCCCGAATGCCCAACCATGTCAGCATTCGCGTAATTCATAACAATCACATCGAAGCTGCCCTGTTCGATTGCATGTACCACCTTCTCAGTGATACCGGCCGCGCTCATCTCCGGCTTGAGGTCATACGTCGCAACTTTCGGAGAGGCCACCAATTCGCGTTCTTCACCGCCGTACGGCTTTTCGTTCCCGCCGTTGAAGAAGTAAGTAACGTGCGCGTATTTCTCCGTCTCTGCGACGCGCAGGTTCTTCCACTGTGCCTTCTCCATCACTTCGGCGAGGATGTTGTCAGGATGCTCAGGAGGCACAACAAACGGCAGCCCGAACGTTTTGTCGTACTGCGTCATCATCGTGTACGTCAGGTTCCGCGGAACCAGTGAGCGCGACGGCCGCTCGAGCTTCGCGTCCGTAAGCGCGAGCGTAATTTCTCGCGCACGGTCGGCACGGTAGTTGTACATAACAACGCTGTCATCACCGCGAATCAGCCCGACAGGTTCGTTTCTTTCGTCGACGATTGTGATGGGCTCGATGAATTCATCCGTTACGCCGCGTTCGTAGGATTTACGCACCGCTTCCGCTGCCCGAGTAAACTTCGCTCCGTTGCCGAGCACCATGGCGCCGAATGCGCGCTCAATCCGCTCCCAACGCTTGTCGCGATCCATCGCGTAATAGCGGCCCGAGACAGACGCTATCCGTCCAATCCCGAGCTGATGCATTTTTTGTTCGAGCTGCTCGATGTAACCAGCTCCGCTTTCGGGCGGCGTGTCTCGCCCGTCCATGAAGCAGTGCACAAACACATCTTTCAGCTGATGCATCTTCACCATTTCAAGGAGAGCGAACAGATGAGTAAGCTGGGCATGCACACCACCGTCACTGCATAGTCCGAGCAGATGCAGACGATGACCCTGGGCCTTGCTCATGGCGTTCAGCAGAACGGGATTGTTGAAGAACTCGCCCGACGTGATCATGAGATCGATCCGCGTCACATCCATGTAAATCACGCGACCGGCGCCCATGTTCATGTGCCCAACTTCGCTGTTGCCCATTTGACCTTCCGGTAACCCGACGAACGGGCCTGAGGTATGAATCAGCGTGTTGGGATAGGTCTTTAGTAGGCAATCGTAAGTCGGCTTCTTCGCGGCAGCAATTGCATTTCCTTCGGATGACGCCGAATAGCCCCACCCATCAAGAATGGTGAGAACGACAGGTCTGATTTTCGCCATGATGTTACTTCTGGCGGAATGCCTTCCTGCCCAGGTAAACCGCCGCGTTCCCGAGCTCCTCTTCGATGCGCAGCAACTGGTTGTATTTCGCGATCCGATCGGTGCGGCTGGCCGAACCTGTCTTAATCTGTCCTGCGTTGGTCGCAACCGCGAGATCGGCAATGAACGAGTCTTCTGTTTCACCAGACCGATGAGAAACCATCGCGGTGTAGTTCGCGCTGGCAGCCAGGCGCATGGCTTCAAGAGTTTCTGTCAATGAGCCGATCTGGTTCACTTTTACCAGAATCGAGTTACCGACACCGCGTTCAATGCCCTGTTGCAGGCGCTCCGAATTAGTAACAAAAAGATCATCGCCGACCAGTTGGACCTTGTCTCCGAGCGCGTCCGTCAACTTCTTCCAGCCGTCCCAGTCGTCCTCAGCAAGCCCGTCCTCAATTGAGACGATCGGGTATTGACGGACCCAATTCGCCCAGAACTCGATCATCTGCTCAGACGTCTTTTCCGTCTTGTCTGATTTTTTAAAAACGTACTTTTTCTTGTCTTTGTCGTAGAACTCGCTGGTCGCCGGATCGAGCGCAATCGCAATCTGCTCGCCCGCCTTGTAGCCCGCCTTCTCAATGGCCTCCATCAGAACTTCGAGCGCCTCATCATTCGATTTCAGGCTCGGCGCGAAACCACCTTCGTCGCCGACAGCAGTGGAGTAGCCACGCTTCTTGAGAACAGTTTTCAACGTATGGAACGTTTCGGCGCCCATGCGCAGCGCTTCAGAGAACTTCGATGCGCCCATAGGAGCGAGCATAAACTCCTGCAAATCCACCGAGCTGTCCGCGTGCGCACCACCATTAATCACGTTCATCATTGGAACCGGAAGAACCCGCGCGTTCACCCCGCCAATGTAGCGGTAAAGGGGCGTGATTTCCGACTCCGCTGAAGCTCGCGCCGATGCCATCGAAACGGCAAGAATCGCGTTCGCTCCGAGCTTTCCCTTGTTCGGCGTCCCATCCAGCCGCAGCATCGTTTGATCAATTAAGGTCTGATCCGCAGCGTCCAAACCTGCGAGCGTTGGAGAGATCGTCTTCGTAATGTTTTCGGCGGCGGTTCGGGTGCCTTTACCCAGATAGCGTGACTTGTCGTTGTCACGAAGCTCAACGGCTTCATGCTCCCCAGTGGAGGCGCCGGACGGCACAGCCGCGCGTCCCACCGTACCATCTGCAAGATGCACATCCGCTTCAACGGTCGGGTTGCCGCGTGAGTCGAGTATCTCTCTTCCAACTACTTTGATAATTTCCATTTGTTCCTCAGTAAGCAATGTGGGCAACTGCGTGCCGTGGGATGCGATTCCGCCGTTCAACGCGGAGACAGATCGAGGATCGAAATGCGCTGCTTCCGGATGAATTATCACTTTAGCAGGAGACTGTTGCCGAAAAAGACTAGGACTGCTAGGGCCCGCCCAAAACGGAAGCCGGTCCGGACCAATACCCGGTGGTAACCTTTGGGGCATGGGAGCACACACTCCAAAACGCGACGCTGTCGAGAGATTCATCAAAACCCAAAGCGAGCATGCGCACGGCATCGAGGTAAAAGTCATCGACGAACAGCAGAACCCGATCATTCTCCTCGAGGCCAATGCCTCAAGTTCCGCCCCGAGGCTTGAGATTCACACCCGGCAGATAACTCTCACCAACGAACAACTCGACCCCTCCACTCAAAAAATGATTACGCGTTGGCTCGACTCGTTATCATCCGGCGCGGAATCGCGCGGCGCGATCGTCCGCTAGACTACGCTCCAGCAAGGCTCGCGAGAGCGCGACTGAGACATCTCCAGTCGGAACGTGATACCTTGGCCCCTGTTTTGCTTCGTTAACCGAAGCGACAAAGGAGACAGGTGCCGGCTGCTTTAGATAATCTGCAACACATCGTCGTCCTGATGATGGAGAATCGGTCCTTTGACCACATACTCGGAGGTCTGCGCGCACAGGACCCGCGCATCGATGGAGTCACTGGCGCGGAGTCAAACCTCGACACCACGAACGAGCCAATCAAGGTTCAACCTCAGGCAGAGTTCCAGAGCCAGTTGGACCCTGATCCCGGTCATCACTTTCCTGATGTCGACATCCAGTTGTTCAATGGCGCGCAGGACCGTTCGAATGGTCCAACCATGGCTGGATTCATCAGCGCGTACTTTCAGAAACAGCGCGATGTTAACCATTCGCACAAGATCATGTATTACTTCGCGCCGGAGAAGCTGCCTGTAATCAGCACGCTGGCCAGAAAGTACGCCGTATTCAACCGCTGGTTCTCTGCCCTGCCCGGCCCGACGCTGCCGAACCGAGCCTTCGCACACTTCGGCACGTCCTTCGGCAAAGTGGACATGAGCGTGTTCTATCTGGGTGAGCCATACCCGAGCATTTACGAACGCGTACAGCAGGCCGGCAAGCGGGCAAAAATCTATTACTGCGATCAGACGATCGCCATGGCCTTTCTGCTGAAATCGCAGCCGCAGATGTTCGGCACTTTCGATCAGTTTATGGCTGATTGTCAGTCTGGAAGTCTTCCGGAGTACAGCTTCATCGAGCCCCGCTATGCCGATGATGCATCCGGTACGGGTGTGTCAATCGCAGGCGATCAGCACCCGGACCATGACGTGCAAGCAGGTGAGTCCTTTATCGCTTCGGTTTATAACGCTATCCGGAACAATGCATCCCTGTGGCGGACCACGGCCTTGCTGATTCTTTACGATGAACACGGAGGAATTTACGATCATGTTCC